>JBPOHM010000204.1:0-1828 GCA_052035585.1 Bacillota bacterium | reverse complement strand
GTATTAAATTAAAATCATACATTTATATATCATTAGTATGTCTGTTTTGGGGTTTTTCTTTTATAAGCACTAAAATATGTTTACAATGGTTTACACCTTTTTCATTAGCATTTTTTAGATTTTTAATTGCCTCAATTATATTATATTTTACTTTAAAGCTTACAAAGCAAGATGTTAAAATTGATAAAAAGGATATTTTTAGATTTATAATATGCTCATTTTTTGGAGTATTTATATATTTCTCAACAGAAAATCTAGCTATTGATATGTTATCAGCATCCTTGACATCTATTCTTTTAGCAATGTTACCAGCCTTTACAATAGTTGCAGATTATTTTGTATTAAAGACACCATTTACAAAGAGAAATGTTCTAAGTGTTATATTATCAGTTCTTGGAGCAATATTAGTTGCTGGCTTTGAAGTAGGTGGTTCTAAAAACATGGTACTTGGAATTATATTAATTATTGCATCTGCTATAGCTTGGGTAATATTTGGATATTTATCTCTTCCTTTGCAAACTAAATATTCTCCATTAAAGGCAACCTTCTATCAAAATTTGTTTGGTATGTTTTTCTTTATGCTAGTTATGCCATTTAATGTACCTAGCTTTGAAGGCTTTAATGTTGGTGGACTTTTACATCTACTATTCTTAGGAGTTATATGCTCTGCTCTTTGCTATTTGCTATACAATATAGCTATTAAGCATATAAGTGTTATGGTAAGTAATATATTTATAAATTTAATGCCTATTGTAACTATAGTAGCAAGTATGCTAGTATTAAATGAGAAGATAAGCTTATTGCAAGGTATAGGTGGAGTATTAATGATAGGCTCTGTATTTATTATCTCAAACAATGAGAAAAAGGAAAACAGTGTAGAATAAAAAATATATATTATAAGCAAAAAAGCACTTTAATAAGTGCTTTTTTACTTCCCTTTTATACATATCTAACAATGAAGTTCTCGAAAAGAGCTTCGATAAATTAAATATATTATATTTTTATATATAATTCAAGGTTTTTTTGTTGAAAAATGCAAGTATTTTACGACATTATTCGACATATATGCTTTAACTAAATTAAATCTACAAACTCTGCATTTACACTTTCTGCCAAAGCACTTGGATTTAGCTTTATTTGAAGTCCAACCTGTCCAGCGCTTACAACTATTTTTTCATTAAGAGTTGCTGTTTCATCTATAAATGTTTTAAATAGTTTTTTCATCCCTATTGGAGAACAGCCACCATGAACATAGCCTGTATTTTTAGTCAGCTCTTTTAGTGGAAGCATTTGAATATTCTTTTGCGATGAAGCTTTTGCAGCTTTTTTTAAATCCAACTCAAACTCTACTGGTATAACAAATACATATAGCTCTTTATCAGCACCTATAGTAACAAGGGTCTTAAAAACAGTCTCCCTTGGCTCACCTACCTTGTCAGCAACTGATATACCATCTATTTTTCCATCATCAACACTGTATTCAAGATATTCATATTCTATATTTAATGAATCTAAAATTCTCATTGCATTAGTTTTATTTATTTTTTTCACAAGCTACCTCTTTATTTTAGTAAAAATAATCCCACTTCATATAATACAAAAATGTTTATTCCTAAAGCTATAGCAGTTATAATGCAAAATTTTGCTTTTCTTGTTTTATGCTTAAATAATAGCATAGCTGCTATACTTCCATAAACTCCACCAATAAAAGAAAACAAATGTAATGTATTTTCTTTTATTCTCCATTTACTTTTCATCGACTTTCTCTTATCAACAAAGAAGACAATAAAAGATACTATATTTATTAACAATAGATAAAGCTTTAAAT
>JBPOHM010000245.1:0-17062 GCA_052035585.1 Bacillota bacterium | reverse complement strand
AAACGAATTGGGAAGTATTATTATAGACGATCATGTTATATCAAGTATAGCAGGTATTGCAGCTATGGAGTGCTACGGTATAGTTGGTATGGCATCAAAAAATGCAACTGAAGGCTTCTTTGAGCTTTTAAAGATGGACCAATTGACAAAGGGTATAAAGGTAAATTCAGAAGAAGATAAAATTACTGTAGACATATTTATAGTGCTTCAATTTGGTGTTAAAATTTCCGTTGTGGCTGAAAACATCATTTCGAAGGTTAAATATAGTATTGAATCATTGACAGGTATGGAAGTAAATAAAGTAAATATTTTTGTACAGGGTGTTAGAGTACAAAAGTAGTATGAGAAAGGAAATTAGTTTATAATGGTAATTAAATATATTGACAATGTTATGTTTAAAAAGATGATGATTGGTGCAGCTACTAATTTAGAAAACAACAGAAGCTTAGTAGACTCATTGAATGTTTTCCCTGTTCCAGATGGAGATACAGGAACAAATATGAACTTAACTGTTCAAGCTGCAATTAAAGAAATCAATAATGTAACAGATAATAGTATAATTAGTGTTGCAAATGCTGCTGCAAAGGGCTCTTTGATGGGTGCTAGAGGAAACTCAGGAGTTATTTTATCACAGCTATATAGAGGCCTTGCAAAAGGAATAACTGAAGCTTATCAATTAAGTCCAAGAAATATAGCAGAGGCTTTGAAATCAGCAGCTGATACAGCATATAAGGCAGTTATGAAGCCTACAGAGGGAACTATACTTACTGTAGCAAGAGAAACAGCTGAAAAAGCTCTTGAAATATGCGACAAAAATGATGACATGGTAATATTCTTAGAAGCTGTTATAAAGGAAGCTAAAAATTCATTAGATAGAACACCTGACCTATTACCTGTATTAAAGCAGGCAGATGTTGTTGATGCTGGTGGAATGGGTTTATTATGCCTATTAGAAGGTGCTTTAGCAGCTCTAAAGGGTGTAGAAATTAAAAAAGAGCTAAGCGCTGACGACATAATAGAAACTGAACAAGAAGTATCTGCATTTGGTAGTGAGGATGAAATTGTATTTGCTTATTGTACAGAGTTCATGATTAAAAATTCTAAAAAAACACATGAGCAGTTTTTACCTATAATATTAGATAAAGGTGACTCAATAGTATGTGTTGGAGCTGATGATATTATTAAGGTACATATACATACTAATAATCCAGGCTTAGTATTAAGTAAGGCTGTTACTTTTGGTGAATTAATAAATGTTAAAATAGACAACATGAAGGAACAGTTTAGAAATAGAAAGAAAGCTGAAAGCAATAAAGAAAAGCCAGTAGTTAATCAAAAGAAAAAGGATTATGGATTTGTAGCTATAGGCTTTGGAGATGGAATTCAAAAAGTATTTAGTGATTTAAATGTTGATGAATTTATTTCTGGTGGACAGACAATGAATCCAAGTACAGAGGATATCATAGAAGCTGTTAATAAGATAAATGCAGAGAATATCATTATTCTACCAAACAACTCAAACATCATATTAGCTGCACAACAGGCTAAGGAATTATCAGAGAAGAATCTACATGTAATTCCAACAAAAACAATACCACAAGGTATTTCTGCTATGCTTGCATTTAACGAAGAAAATGATGTTGAAGCAAATGTAAATGATATGACTGCTGCTATTAAAAATGTTAAAACAGGTCAGGTAACATATGCAGTTAGAGATACTAGCATGAATGGACTTGAAATTAAAAAAGATGATATAATAGCCTTATTTGATAAGGATATAGTTAACCATGGAGCAGGAGTGCAAGAGCAAAGTATAGAAATGGTTAAGAAAATGGTTGATGAAGACAATTTCTTAATAACAATTTTCTATGGTGAAATGGTTGATGAAAAGGATGCTAAGGAATTAAAAGAGAAGATAGAAGAAATTGCAAGTCATTGTGATGTTGAGATAGTATATGGTGGTCAACCACTTTATTATTACATCATATCTGTGGAATAATAAAATTTATTTATAATAATTATATAACCACAAGGAGCACGAAGGATACGAAGATACTTTTTTGTGTTCTTTGTGGTTTTAATTTATGGTAAAATTATTTATATTAGTTAATTTGTTAAGGGGAATACTAATGTTAAATTCTGAAATTCAATATTTGAAAGGTGTTGGACCTAAAAGGTCATCTAAATTGAATAAGATAGGAATATATACTATTGAGGATTTACTTAATTACTTTCCTGTTAGATATGAGGATAGAAGAAAGCTTAGTAAAGTAAAGGATCTTGATGAAGAAAACAAGTATCTTTTAAAGGTAAAGATTAAAAGGATATCACCTTTAAAAAAGATTAATAAGAAAATGTCTGTTTTTAAAGTCTTTGCTTTTGATGATACAGGATATATAAACATGACTTTCTTTAATCAAGAGTTTTTATATAAAAAGCTAAAGCCAGAAGATATTTATTTTATTTACGGAAAATACAAGCTTGTTGAAGGTGTATATGAGATAGTAAATCCAGATGTTGAAGCTCATAATGAAGTATTCAAAACTGGTAAAATTATGCCTATTTATAGATTAACTAATACTTTAACAAATAATGAGCTTATAAAGCTTATGATTACTTGCATTGAAGATAATTGCAAAAGAATTAATAATATTTTACCAGAGCATATTATAAAGGAATACAATCTATTAAATAAATCAGATGCAGTGAAAAATCTACATTTTCCAACTGATGGTAAAACATATAATCAAGCCAAGAGAACTATAGCCTTTGAAAGATTATTAATTTTCCAATTAGGATTATTTAATATAAAAAACAGACTACACTCAAGTGCTAAAGGTATAGTACAAGATAAAACAAGCTTATCTAAAAAGCTTCTTGATAGCTTGCCATATAAATTAACTAATGCTCAGCTTAGGGTAATTGAAGAAATACAAAGTGATATGAGTAGTAATAAGGCTATGAACAGGCTTGTTCAAGGAGATGTGGGATCAGGAAAAACAATCATTGCTATTATAGCTATGCTTAATGCAGTTGAATCAGGATACCAAGCAACGATGATGGCTCCAACTGAAATTCTTGCTGCTCAGCATTATCAAACTATTACTGAATATTTAAAAAATAGTGATATAGATGTTGAGGTAGCCTTTTTATCAGGTTCAACAACAAAGAAAAATAAAGATGATATACTAAAAAGATTAAAAAATAATGAAATAGATATTTTAATAGGAACACATGCTCTTATAGAGAAAAATGTAGAATTTGCGAATATTGGTTTGGCAATAACAGATGAACAGCATAGATTTGGAGTTAGACAAAGAGCTATGCTAGGAAATAAAAGATATGAGGGCACTCCAGATGTTCTTATCATGACTGCAACACCTATACCAAGGACCTTAGCTCTAATGGTTTATGGTGACTTAGATATCTCTATTATAGATGAAATGCCACCAAATAGACAGCAAATAATTACTAAGGTTTTAAGTGGAAATAAAAAGGATAAAGCCTATGAATTTATTATAGATGAGATAAAAAAGGGTAGACAGGCCTATATTGTAGCTCCATTAATTGAGGAGTCTGAAAAGCTAGAGCTTGATTCAGCTACTGAAATATATGAAAGTTTAAAAAACGAATATTTTTCTGAATTTGAATTAGGTTTACTACATGGAAAGATGACTAATGCTGAAAAAGATGAGATAATGGAAAGATTCTACAGTGGTGAAATTAATGTGCTCGTTTCAACAACTGTAATTGAGGTTGGAGTTAATGTACCAAATGCTACTGTTATGTTGATTTTAAATGCTGAAAGATTTGGATTATCACAGCTACATCAGCTAAGAGGTAGAGTAGGAAGAGGAAAGCATCAATCATACTGTATATTAGTGAACGAAAGTAAATCAGCAAATTCGAAGGATAGAATGAAAATAATGGCAGAAACTAATAATGGATTTTTAATAGCTGAGGAGGATTTAAGGCTTAGAGGTCCAGGAGATTTTTTTGGAACAAGACAATCTGGTATTGAGTCATATAATTTAGATCAATTAATCAGTGATGTTACACTTGTTCAAGATGTACAAAACATAACTAAAAAATTATTAGTAGAAAATCCTAATCTTAAAGGCGTTGAATATGACTCCTTAAGATACGAAATACTTAAATTATTTAAAAATGAAAATATAGCATTTAACTAAGGAAGTGAAAAATTGAGAGTTATTTCAGGAAACAACAAGGGAAAGAAGCTTTTTGCACCAAAGGACACATCTGTTAGACCAACAGCAGATAAGGTTAAGGAATCAATATTTAATATAATTGGTTATATCGATGAGGACAGTGTTGTTCTTGATTTGTTTGCTGGCACTGGTAGTATAGGAATAGAATTTCTGTGTAGAGGGGCAAAGGAGTGCCATTTTGTAGATGTATCACACAAAAGTGCAAGCTTTATTAAAAAGAATATTTCTTTATGTAAGCTAGAGGATAAATCTAGGGTTTATATAAATAATTATGAAAAAGCATTATCACTATTTGCAAAAAGTGAGATGAAGTTTGACTATATATTTGCAGATGCTCCATATCATTTAAATTGCTCTGATAAGATAATAAATACAGTAGTTAAATATGACTTATTAAAAAAAGATGGCACTTTGATAATAGAGTGCGAAAAAAGTGAAAAAATGTTTGAAAATATAGAGCAAGATGTGCTACAATATAGAGAGAAAATTTATGGTATCACAAAAATTGGTATTTTGAATTATAAGTAATTCAATTTAAGAAAGGAATTAATTTTTACATGAAAGTTCTACTTACAGGAAGCTTTGATCCAATAACATTAGGCCATCTTGATCTTATAAAAAGATGTTCAGCTAAATTTGATGATGTTATTGTGACTATATTTGATAATAAATCAAAACAACATTTTTTTTCATCACAGGAGAGATTTAATTTAATAAAGGAAGCTGTTAGTGATTTAAAAAATGTCACTGTTGATGTTACACAGGATATGGCTGTGAATTATGCGAAGCAGAATAATATCCAAACAATAGTTAGAGGCTTAAGAGCTGTTTCTGATTATGAATACGAACTTAAAATTGCTTCTATAAATAAACATTTATATCCAGAATTAGAAACTATCTTTATGGTTGCTTCTTCAGATTACTCATTTATAAGCTCGAGTATAGTTAAAGAGGTTGCAATGTTTGGTGGAGATATATCTGATTTAGTACCAAAAAATGTTTATTTAGCAATTAAAAATAAATTATTAAAGTAGTCTAAGTATTATAAATCAAATAGAGAGGATATTAGTTATGGATATTTTTGTACTTTTAGAAAAAATGGAAGATATAATAGATGAAGCAGGCAAGGTTCCTTTAACAAATAAAATAATTATTGAGAAGGAAGACTTACTTGATATTATTAGTGAAATAAGACTAAAACTACCTGAGGAAATAAATAGAGCAAATTGGGTAGCTAAAGAAAGACAAAGAATATTAACTGAAGCTCAAGCAGAGGCTGAAAGTATAATAGAAAAGGCAAAAAGACAACAGGATGGATTATTAAGCGATACTGAAATAATGAAGATGGCTAAGGATAGAGCAAACGAGATTCTTAATATCGCTGAAAATAAAGCATATGAAATAAAGGTAAATTCATTGAATTACAGTGATGAATTATTAGCTAAAATACAAGAAAAATTAGCAAGCTTACTTGATGTAATCGAGGAAAATAGGAAAGAATTAAGAAATATTTAATTGATAGAGTAAGATGCTAGGGGAGATTTTATGGAAAGAAGATATACAATAGTTATTTTAATAATAGCAATACTTGCCTTAGCGTTTTCAATATTTACAACTGATAATGTGTTAACACAGAAATTAAATTTAAACGCAAAAGCAGTTGATAAAGAATTACACAATACATATTATCGTGTTACGGATGGCTACTATATATCTAGACATGGTAAGATAAGTATAGATAATTGGAATAAGATTGATGATGCAGATAGTGGTTTTAGAAATGCCAAAGATTTTTTAACTGATGTGGATGCTTATGTAGGCTTAATTAGTGAATTTATTAAGCTACCTGATTGGGAGGATAAGCATATAGAGCAATATAGAGAAGACTTTAAATTCGAACCTATTATTGAATTTAATACATCAGATAAAATAAATGTTGCATCATATACTAGCTATAATATGAATTTAAGAGCTACACTTATTAAGGATGATTTTGAAAATAACTTTTCTACCTTAGTAAGAGATATCACAAAGATTATTGCTAGAGATAGTGTAGCTGATAGCTTGACAGAGGGCTTGGCTTTTTATGTTCAGGATGAGCTAGGTTCAAATGTGACTAAGCTTAATTATGGAATTGATATTTTTGCTGTTTCAAGGGAGTATATAAAGAAGGATTATGAAGATGTCATGTCAAGAATAGGTGTTTCTTATGGCAACTTAACACGTAATAAAAAGGAAGCCTTCTATATATTAAGCAACTCATTTTGTAGATATTTAATTCAAAATTATGGCATGGAAAAGTTCATGGAGGTATATAATTCTGAATTAGTTGAAACAGCTTATATAAAAGTGTTTGGTGTATCCTTAGATGAATTAAAAGCATCTTGGATTGATTATATAAACAATTATGATAGCTATATGAAGCTATCTAAGGACTATCTAATAGATGAAAATAAAAAAGTAATAAAGTCTATTGGTAAAGAAAATGATTTAGATGATATTGGTGGAAGTATAAAAAACAAAG
The DNA here is from genome assembly GCA_052035585.1 of Bacillota bacterium. Lineage (GTDB taxonomy): Bacteria > Bacillota > Clostridia > Tissierellales > Sedimentibacteraceae > UBA1535. The sequence continues at coordinate 10,309 of JBPOHM010000245.1, read as the reverse complement.
CATTTTTTATTCTAGATAAATCATTTAAGGAATATTTAATTAGTCAGTTTGGTAAAAGTAATTATGAATTCTTAGTAAGCTCAAATTATGATTATCAAAGTGTATATCAAACAAGCTTGACAGAATTGAAAAATCTATGGCAGCAATATGTGAAGGGTTTAGAGTAAGAGTGTATAAAAGATACACTCTTTTTTAAAATAATCAATTGGAGGGACAAAGGATGAAATTTTTTCATTTATCGGATTTACATATAGGAAAACAGTTAAATCATTATAATTTAAAGGAAGATCAAGCATATATATTAAATCAGGTTGTTGAAAAGGCTTATGAGCTAAGACCTGATGCTATAGTAATTGCAGGAGATATTTATGATAAATCTATCCCTTCGGCTGAAGCAGTTACTATATTTGATGATTTTCTAACTAAAATATCAGAAATTAAACCAGAAATTCCAGTATTTATAATAGCAGGTAATCATGACTCTGCTGAAAGACTTGATTTTGCAAACTCTATATTAGCCAAACATAATGTTTACATATCTGGATTACCACCAAGAGATAAGGATGAATTTTTAAAAAAGGTTACTTTAAATGATGAATTTGGACAGGTTGACTTTTATTTATTGCCGTTTATAAAGCCTGGATATGTTAGACATATTTTTGAAGATGGTGAGATAACAAGCTATGATGATGCTGTTATAAAAATTATTGAAAGAGAAAATATAGATTATTCAAAGAGAAACGTACTGGTAGCACATCAATTTTTTACATATAAGGATATAAAGCCAGAGACCTGTGATTCAGAAGTAAGCTTGATATCAGTGGGTGGTTTAGATAATGTTGATGTTTCAGCGGTGAAGGATTTTGATTATGTTGCTTTAGGACATATACATGGACCACAAAAAATAGGCTATGATCATATCAGATATGCTGGTTCATTGTTAAAATATTCAGTTAGTGAGAGAAATCATAATAAGGCACTACTAGTTGTAGAATTACAAAATAAAGCAGATGGAATAAAAATAGAGCAGCTTAAGCTTGATACACTTCGTGATTTAAGGCTAGAGGAAGGCTTATTAGAGGATATACTTTCAAGAGCTACTAAAGATAATAAGGATGATTATGTAAGTATAATTCTTAAGGATGAGATAGATCAGTACAAGCCTAAGGAGCAATTAGAAGGTGTTTATTCACATATATTGGAGATTAGAGTTGACAATGCTAGAACTCGCTCAAGGCTTGAATTAGCAGATGAAGAGATAATAATTGATAATCCAATAACGGCTTTTGAAAAATTCTTTTTTGAAATGCAAAATCGTGAAATGACAGAGGATGAAAGAAAAGCAATAGTAGAAATTGTATCAAATATTAAAGAGAATGTTATATAGGAGATTGAAAATATGAAGCCAATTAAAATTGTAATATCAGCCTTTGGCTCTTATGCAGATAAAACAGTTATAAGCTTTGAAGAGGTAAATAAAGGCATATTCTTAATAGCAGGTGATACAGGTGCTGGTAAAACTACTATTTTTGATGCAATAACCTATGCTTTGTATGAGCAAACAAGCGGTGGAGTAAGAGATGGTAATATGATGAGAAGTCAATTTGCTGATGACGATGCACCAACTTATGTTGAATTAACCTTTAAGTATCAAGATAAGGTATATAAGATAACTAGAAATCCTCAATATGAAAGACGTTCAAAAAGAGGAACAGGATATACCTTAGAGTCACCAAAGGTAGAGTTAATACTGCCTGATGGTAGAGCCTACATTGGTAATAAAACTGAGACTAATAATAAAATAGTTGAGATTTTGGGTATAGATAAGGACCAGTTTACTCAGATTGCTATGATAGCTCAGGGTGACTTTTTAAAGCTTTTGCATGCTAATTCTGATGAGAGAAGAAAGATTTTTTCTAAAATTTTTGATACTAAGATTTATAATAAAATTGGAGAGGCTCTTCAAAATAAAATTAAAGAAATTAATACTGAATTAAGTATTAATAAAACTCGTTGTGAAACTGAATTTAATGGTATAGCTTTTTTAGATGAAAGCTTATACAAGGAACAATGGAACACCTTGCTTTATAACTTTGAGTTTAAAACTGATGAAATATTAGAGTTTATAAGTAAAGTAAATGACGAGATAAAGGATGAAGAGCAAGCTATAAAGCTTCAAAAGGAAGATGTTCAAGAAAAGCTGATAAACATTAACACAGCTATTGGAAATGCTGAAGCAGTTAATGAATTATTTAAAAAGCTTAGAGCATTACAAGATGAAAAGGTAAATCTTGATGGTAAGCTTGATGAGCAAAAATTAAAGGAAGTAAAACTAGACAAGGCAAAAAAAGCTGAAAAGGTTAAGGCTGATGAAGTCCTATATATTAATAATTTAAAAACATTAGATGATATTAGGCAAAGAGTAAGCTTAATAAATAACTGGATCAAAGAAAATGAAGTTAAGTTAAAGGATTTAGCAAATGAGCTAGAGGCTTGTGAGAAAAACAAGCTTGAAAATGAAGAAAAACTTACTTCATATATTGCTAGAATTGAGGATACATTACCTAAATATGATGATTTAGATGTAAATAAGTCTAAATTAGTAAGGCTTGAAAAAGAAAAGCTATCTTTAGAACAAAGTGTTAAAGAATTAAAAAATGAAATTGATAATATTAATGCATCAATAGCTAAGCTAACAAAAGAGCAAGAGGACTTAAAAAATAGTTATGATATTTATACTCAAATGCAGTTAAAGCTTATTGAAAATAAAAACAAAGTAGATGAGCTTGAAGAGTTGAACAAGCTTATTAATGAGTTGTATGTATCAAAGGATAATTATGACTTATGTATTAATGAAGCAACTATAGCTTTGGAAGCATATTCAAGATTTAATAGCATTTATGAAGATATGTATAAAGCATTTTTGGCAGAACAAGCTGGAATTCTAGCCAAAGAAAAGCTTCAAGAAAACATGCCATGTCCTGTTTGTGGATCTTTAGATCATCCAAAAATAGCAAAGGCTTCAGAAAATGCACCAACTCAGACTGATGTTGAGAAGGCTAAAAAGGAACGAGATAAGGCTGAAAAGCAGAATAGTTTAGCAAGTGAAAAATTACAGGTTTCTAAGCATACATGTGAAATTAAAATAGATGCAGTAATTAATAAAGCTAATCAGATTCTTGATAAAAACGTTGAAAATGAAGAAATAGCTAAGCTTAATAATATTATTGATTACCTTAAAAATTCAAAGAGTAATCTAATATCCATGAATTTAATAGGTACAATGGATATTAATAATAAGGCTTTAAAAAATGCTAAGGATAATTTAGAGCAAAGTAATAAGGCCTTTGAAATTGCTGAACTTAATAAAAATAAATATGATGCAAATAAGCAGGCTTTGGACAAGCTATCTAAAGATTTAACTGATAGAACAGCTAGCTTAGAAGATTTTAAAAATAAATATAATGAAATCAATTTAGATTACACAACTATTAGCACAAGTATTGAAGGGATTAAAAAGCAATTGTTGTTTGAGGTTAAGGATGAGGCTATAAATAAAATTAATACCTATAGAGCTAGCTTAAAAGCACTAAATGATGCTGTAGCTAATGCAAAGAATAAGTTTGATAGCTTATCAAATGAAGTTGAAGCTAAAAAAGGTCAGAAAACAGCCGAGACAGAAAATGGATTGAGAATAAAAGATGAAGTAGAAAAATGCAAAATAAGCTATTTTAATGCTTTAGGTAATAATGGATTTGATAGTGAAGAAGAATATAAAAGCTCAATTTTAAGCTCTGAGCAAATAGAAGCACTGCAAACTGATATTGATAGCTATAATAAAAAGCTATCTGATATAAATAATGAAATCAAAATTTATACAGAGCAGACTGAAGGTAAAGCAGAGATTGCTTTAGATGCTATGCTAAATGAAAGAGTTGATTTGACAAATAAACAGAAGGAAATAGAAGAGCAAATTAAAACAATATATGGCTTAAGTAAAAAGAACTCGGATGCTAAAGCAAATATTGATAGGCTGTTTAAAGAAAGAAAAGATATTAGATCTAAATTTGAAATCTATGATACCTTGAATAAAACAGCTAATGGTAAGGTTAGTGAAAAGGTGAAAATGGACTTTGAAACCTATATACAAAGATACTACTTTAGTTCAATTATAAATGCTGCAAATAAAAGATTAAATAAAATGTCATCAGGGCAGTTTTTACTACAATGTAGAGATATAAGTGATTTAGGTAATAGAGGACCAGTAGGACTTGATTTAGATATTTATAGCTTGTTAACAAATACAACAAGAGATATTAAGACCTTATCGGGTGGAGAATCATTTATGGCTGCACTTTCCATGGCTTTAGGATTATCAGATGTTATACAATCAACAGCTGGTGCAGTTCATCTAGATACTATGTTTATAGATGAAGGCTTTGGCTCTTTAGATGATAATGCAAGAGCACAAGCAATAGCTGTATTAAATGAATTAGCTGGAAATGATAGACTAGTTGGAATTATATCTCATGTGAGTGAGTTGAAGGAGCAGATTGAAAATAAGCTTGTTGTAAAGAAAAGTGAAAAAGGTAGTAGGGTATATTGGGCAGAGTAAGAAAAGAGGATTGGTATAATGGCAACATATGTAATAAGTGATATCCATGGACAACTAGGAAAATTTAAAAAAATGCTAAAGCTAATAAATTTTAAATATGATTCATCAGATGAACTATATGTATTAGGTGATATGATAGATTGGGGTAAGCAAAGCCTTGAGACCTTATTATATTGTAAAGAATTAGAGGAAAAATATAGCTTTGTTCATGTGTATAGAGGTAATCATGAACATATGATGTTAAAGAACCTAATTAATAGAGATTATGATGATAACCTAGAAACTATCGAAAGTGGAAATTGGTTTGTGAAAAATGGTGGATTTGAAACATTAGCTACCTTTCTAAAACAGAATAAATCAAAGCAGGAAGAGATAATACAATATTTAGAGCAGTTACCATACTTTAATGATAATGTAGAGGTAAATGGACAAAAATTTTATTTATCACATGCTGCACCTTATACTGATCATCCTAATGATATACCACAGACCTATAAACGTAAGCAAGTACATGAAGATGGCTTCCATTTTGTATTATGGCATAGATTTGGTGAAATTGATGAAACATTTGATGATGAAAAGTACAAGGATTATATACTTATCCACGGACATACTATTACAAAGGTAAAGGGCAAGGATGGAAAGTTTGTTATACGCCGAACACGAGACAGAATATGTATAGATACTGGTGCAAAAATGATGTTTAGTCCTAGGGAATATCCAGAATATAGATTAAGCTGTCTGAGACTTGATGATCTTGCTGAATTTTATATTAATTAGATTATAATAAGCATAATTAAGACAATAAGTGATGAAATTATGCCATGTGTAAATTTTACCTTGATATATTCTACAATATTAATTTCAATGTTGTTGCAAACACTTACAGTTTGAAAAATAATTGAAAAGCCAGAGAAGCTTAATAAGAAGTTTAGAATTATTAGCTTAACCTCTATTGGCAGTGACGATGAACTGGTTATATTGCAGCCATTTGTTAGTTCTAGGATACCTGTTAAAAGTGCCATTATAATTTGTCTAATAGGATTTAGATTTCCAATACTTGAATATGTATCTATAGTTATAATTGACATTATATATTCTGATAGTATTGAAAATATAACTATTACCCCAGCAACAGTCAATATACTTATCACTGATTTTGATATTGAGTTGCTGAAGGCTTCATTAAAGGATATAGCTTTGATAAAGCCTTCTTTTTTTGTTCTTTTTAAGCTTATAAAATCTTTTTTTAGAAATCTTGATAGTATAATTGCCCCTATATAGTGAGGTAATATTAAATATATAAAATAGCTTGTTTCTTTTAGCATTGACATAACAATAACAGCAGAAATAAACTGAAAGCTGCATAAGTTAGTAAAGCTAAGAAGATAATTAGCCTCTGCTTTAGAAATTCTATTGTTTTTTAGCATTAAATCAGTTGATAAGGCTCCAGAAGGATAACCTGATATCATTCCAATGATAAATGGAATAGCAGCAAAAGAGCTTCCTAATAATTTCTTTGATACTGAAGATGCCTTTTCTAATACATCATATAAAAAGCTATATTGCAATAATATATTTGATAAAATAAACATAGGAAATAAAACAGGCAATATTTTACTATACCATAAGGTAACTCCACTTATAGCTCCAGATTTTACAATATTTGGTTGAATAAAAAATATTATAATTAAAATTAATGCAAATATTGGAGCTAAATTTTTTTTAATAAACACAACTACCTCCATATTTTCTTATTAATTGTGGAGGATAATATGCAAAATAAAAACACCTCCAAGATAATATATTGTCCTTTTGGTGTTTATATGTCCATTATTTTATATAAGATATATTTTTCTTATATTCTAGATTATATAAGCTTTCTCTATTTTTAAATGGTAGGTAATATATATTAGTTGATTTATTAGTTATTTCAAACATTTTATTACCCTTTGTTTCAATACCATTTCTTTTATAATCAGAAAATTTAGTTATTATTGTAGTGTTATTTTCCTTAGCATGATTTAAAATCTTCTTTCCACTTAGGTTAAATGCTAAAGCTTTAACATAATTATTGTCATTTTCTTTAAAGAAATTAATATCCTCAGTTGTTATATCAAGAAGAATATTTAATAAAATACGTCTTATTCTTGAATATGTATAGCGTTTTGATTTAATTGATAATATAAATTCATCAAGAGTTTTATGCTTACAAGCATTTTCATATATTTTATTTTCTAAGCCTTCACTAACATCATAAATTGTTTTTAGGTATTCTTTATCAGAGCTAATTATTTTATAATATAAAAGATCTAAATAGTTATCTAGGCTGTTGAATAATTTATATTCCTTGTAATAGCTCTTTATTGAAGAATAAGAAATAGGGGGCATAGAAGCCTTAGTCTTAATCAAGTTCTTATTTAATATTTCATTTCTTATAGCTGTAGCACTGGCAAACCTATTAGTAATCTTTTTATCATTATGCTGTGCCATATGTCTTTTAATTGGCAAAAATTCTACGTCAAAATTGATTTTTCTTGCTGCTTTTATATATTCTAAGCCTAATGTATTATTTGGCAATAAAAGTAAATTATCAGCTTGATTATCAATTTGATTTAGCAGCATATTAACAGCAATATTTACAGAGCTTGGGTATGAAAAACCTTCATTAATATACTTTTTAAGCAGTAAATTATATTCTTCTGCATTGTTAAGCTGGATGTCAGCAATTTTATTTAATAAATCAATATCTGTGTTTTCACATCCAAAGCTTATTGTCGATACATTTAATTTTTTTAGCTCTCTAATAGCTCCAAGTGCAAAAAGCTCTGCATTTTGACATGAAAAAGGAAAGGGTAGCTCTATAACTAAATCTACACCATTTTTTATTGCTATTTCAGCTCTTGTATATTTATCAATTATTGCTGGTTCACCACGTTGAACATAATTACCACTCATAACAACGGCAACAGCATCACATTTAGATTCTTTTTTTGCCATATCTAGTTGGTACTTATGACCAAGATGAAAGGGGTTATATTCTACAACTATTCCTAATATTTTCATGTCTATCCTCAAATGTTCATTTTATTTTTCTTCAAAATCAATTACAAATTCACTATCATCGTGTAATAGCTTAGCATCTGTTAATCTAACAGCTAATATACAAGCGTTAGGATTATTATCACAATCAAATCTTTCATTATACCATTCATTAAATACTGTTCTAAGCTTAGATGCAATCTCAACATTTTTTTCATCACATGGATGACCTAAATTTTCAGCTATTCCATGAGCTGATAACCACTTGCTGCAAATGGCAACCTTTGGATTTTCCTTTATATGTTTCATTTTATTTGAATTTGTAAATGTTATAGAATAGAATACACCATCCTCATAATAGCTATCCATAACTCTTACATAAGGAATATTATTATAAATAGTGGCTATTGAAACTAGTGTATCATGCCCAAACATGTCATCCATACTTTTTTGAAAATCTGAATTTATATTCTCGATCATTTTTTCCTCCATAGTTATATTTATTTTTATTTTATTATGTAATTCTAGCACATTTAATATATTGTTTCAATAAGCGATATTTAATTAATCAACATGTAGCTTGTAAATAGAAGATTCATATACAATGTTCGCTATAGGCTGTTTAAAGCTACTTTTATGGTTAGCATAAATGCTCCTTATTAATAATAAATATCTTAAACAATTTTACCATATAAGGCAATTTGCTACAAGAAGAAATAAAATTAAAGCAACCATTCGTTTGTTGACAAATAAAATTTATAAACATATAATTGTAGCAGTGGTAATAAATACAAAGTGTGTGGAGGTTCAATAAAATGCAGGAAAACTCAAAAGAAAAAAGTATTTACCCCTTAGGTAAAACCTTAAGAAGAATGTTAAGGTATGTTACAGAAAATAATAAAAGGCTTTATTTATTTTTTACTATTTATACAATATCAGCTGTAATATATCCTTTTTTTTCAGTTATTCTTCCAAAACTATTAATTAATGAATTATCATTAGGTGATAAGGTAAACTTGCAAAATATATTATACATTGTACTTGGTTATTTTGTTTTAAGCTCAATATTTGGTTATATAAAAGCTTTTATTGTAAACTACACTAATAAGATGATAACTCTATTAAGACTTGATATATTAAGAGACAGAACTGATAAAATCATTAGCTTTGAGTAAGGATATAAGAGTATATAATCTTAAAAATAGAATATTAGAAAATTATAGCAAAGAAATAGAAGGCTATGTTGCAGTAAATAGAAAAATTAGAAATAAGGAATATAAATTAGGCTTTATAGCATTTCTTTCATTGTTAATAAGTGATATTTTAACATATGGTATTTTAATATATAAAACTCTTAATGGTATGTCTATTGCAGATTTCTCGATGTATTTGACTGCAATTGTTTCTCTATCGTTGATGTTAAAGGTTTTAGCAGATGATTTAACTATAATTTATGTAGAAGGTCAATATGTAAATGATTTGTATGATTTTATGGATGGTGACTTTGGCGAAAAGGGTGGAGAGCTTGGTGCTATAAAAGGAGACACTTTAGAAATTGAATTTAAAAATGTTAGCTTTAAATACCCAAAAACTGAAAGATATATTTTTAGAAACTTAAATTTAAAAATAAGTAAGGGTGAAAGACTAGCAATAGTAGGTATAAATGGGGCAGGAAAAACAACCCTAGTTAAGCTAATGACAGGCTTATTTGAGGTTACAGAGGGTGATATTTTAATTAATGGAATATCAATAAAGAAATTTAGTAAAAAGGCTCTTTATTCAATGTTTTCTGTAGTATTCCAAGAAGTCAATATATTAGCATATACAATAAGAGAAAATGTAGCCTGTTCGTCTGTAGATGTTGATGATGCTCGAGTTTGGGCAGCTCTTGATAAGGTTGGATTAAAGAATAAGGTGCAAGGCTTTGAAAAGGGCTTAGATCAAATGCTTTTAAAGATTATAGATGAGGAAGGAACTGAGTTTTCTGGTGGAGAACAACAAAAGCTAGCAATAGCAAGAGCTTTATATAAGAACGGTAATATGGTAATAATGGACGAGCCTACAGCTGCACTTGATGCTTTGGCTGAAGCGGAAATATATCAAAATTTTAGTGAACTTATTCAAGGTAAAACTGCAGTATATATTTCTCACAGACTTGCAAGTACAAAATTTTGTGATAAAATTGCTTTGTTTGATAAGGATGGCCTAGCTGAGTATGGTAATCACGAAGAGCTAATGGCACTTCAAGGTAAATACTACGAGATGTTTACAATACAAGGAAAATACTATAAGGAAGGAGCTGAAGCTAACAATGAGTAATTTTAAAAAATTAAAAATGTTTCTAAAGCTTTCATGGGAAATTTCTCCGGCTTATATATTTCTTTTATTAGGTAATACATTAATTAGTAGTACTAGATTATTCTTAAATATTATACTTCCGAAGTTTTTGATAGATGAATTAGTTGGGTTCATTAATGTAATTTCAGTTAAGTTTGCTGGCCTTCCAGTTGTAAGTATTGATAGCTATTTTGAAAATAATCTATACAAGCTATTTATATTTGGTGGATTGATAATCGCTTCTAATCTTCTGTTTGCTTTCTTAGAAAAGACATTAAAAAGAATATTAGATGTTAAATCTATTTATGTAACAGA
>JBPOHM010000195.1:0-2123 GCA_052035585.1 Bacillota bacterium | reverse complement strand
AATTTGCAAACTTTGTGTTTGGTAAACTTCTTCGCCAAATGTTGAATTGCTTTGTCGGGAATACTTCACCTGCAAACCAACATAAACGCAGACTTGGCAGTGACACCTGTTGCAATAATCCCATATTGGCAATATTTACCATAATAGTTGGAACCCAGAAAATATATGTAACCTTATGTTCTTGCATTAATTGCAATATCTTTATTGGAAATGCAGAGTATGCATCAGGAACTATTACAATTGTTGCACCTACACCAACTAACAAACATATCTCATAGCTCCAAATATCGAATACAATTGGAGATAGAGAAGCTAAAGTATCATTTTCTGAAAAACTGTATTCATCAAAGGTTTGAGCCATAAAATCAATAAAGCTTTTATGATTTAATACTACACCTTTGGGGGTTCCGGTTGAGCCTGAAGTATTAATAATGCAATATGGATCTGTATCAATCAAATCCGAAATATGATTAATAAAGAAATCTTTATCTTCAATATTTTGATTTGAAATATCTAAATCTATATCAATAATTGCCACATTGTTAGGAAGCAAAGGTTCTATTATTCCTTTATATTTTGAATTGCTAATAATAGCTGAAGGATTAATTAATGATATTATATTATTTAACCTTTCTGCAGGGTTCTTTACGTCTAAATTCATATATGCATTGCCACTATAACTAATAGCTAAATCAGCTATAGTAGCTTCTATAGATTTTGGCAAGAAAACAGCAACAGGTCTATTTTTTGTATTAGTTTTACTAATAATTGCTTTAGCTAACAACTTTGCACTCTTAGCTAACTCAGAAAAAGTAATTTCTCTTTTCCCGTCAATTACGGCAACTTTATTAGGTAATTTTGAAACAATTTCTTCGAAATATTCAATTAGATTTATCTTCATAATGTTTTATGTATTAATAATTTGAATTAATAAATTTTTAAATCAATAATGACTTATATAAGATACAATTAATTTATCATACATCCTCCATCAATAATAAATTCTTGACCAGTTATCCATCTCGAATTCTCTGAAAGTAAGAAATTTATTAAATTTGCTATATCTATTGGTTGACCTTCGCCTAAAAGACTTCTTGGATTTGCATTTTCAACTGAATTATATATAAAAGCCGTTGCTTTTGTTCTTATACTTCCTGGTAAAATAGAGTTTATTCTAATATTTGGAGCAAATTCAACAGCCAAAGAATGAGTTATACCTAATAATGCGGCTTTAACACCACTATACAAAACATAACCCTTAGTTCCCACTTTTGCAGCAATACTTGAAATTATTACTGCGGATTCAAAATTATCTTTATTTATTTTTTTTGATGTTACAATTTGCATAATTTGAATTATTGAATAAACTGCAATATCAAAAGATTTTTGAAAATAATCATGAGTCAACATCCTAAGAGGTTTTATTGAAAATATTCCTGCGGCAAAAACAGCATGTTTTATCTCAATATTATTATCTAAAATAAATTTCTTTATTATGTCTTCCGATTCTTCAATATTTGAAAAATCAACTACTAAAGAAAGATGTTTATCTGAAAAGGGCAATAACTTTATGATATTATCCATTGACTCTTTGTCAATATCAATAATTAAAATGCAATGACCATTTTCTGCAAGATTTATAGATATTGCTTTCCCAATATCTGAAGCAGCACCTGTTACTATTGTATACTTCATTTTAAAGCTTTAGTTAAATCACAATCATCCAAATAAAACATACCACCATGACCAGGACAAACAATATATCCGTAGCCTTTCATAGATTCTAAAAGGTCTAATGTCTCTACAAGTTTATTTTTAGATCCATTTTTTAATTTGGTAACAGTTTTTGTGTTTTCTATTAATGAATCACCTGTAAAAATATAATTTCCTATTTTAAAACAAATTCCACCTAATGAGTGTCCCTGAGCTTTATAAAAAACCACTTCAATACCTCCTATCATTGTTGACGAATTATAATTATCAATACAAGATATTTTGTTTTTTACATAAAATCCAGGTGGGTTATGAAATAATGATAAGTTTTTCTTTGGATCAACAATTGCTTCTGCGCAATAATCAGAGCATATAATAGAGGTAGAAAATTTATCATTTAAGTAATTACA
>JBPOHM010000253.1:0-2113 GCA_052035585.1 Bacillota bacterium | reverse complement strand
ATTTCCTTTAATTCCAATTTATCAATGAATTTTTTCACTATATCTGCATAATTAAAGCTATCCCAAGCAGAGCTTGGAGTATCACTTAAGCCAAAGCCCGGTAAATCAAGTGCTAAAACCCTATACTTATCCTTCAAAAAATTTATTATAGGCTGCATAGTGTCAATGTTAGCTCCCCAGCCATGTAAAAGTAGAACAACCTCTCCAACTCCTTCATCTATGTAATTGATATTTAAATCATCAACATTTATAAACAAATTGTTCACCTCTTTTTCTAATAAACACACAAGGCCTATATTTTTACACACTAATCCAAAATACAACACTACATTATATGCATGCAAATAAAAAACGAAACAAAAAAACTGAGACTTCTCATTTATCTTAGAAATCTCAGTCAATATAGATTATAAAATTATTATCTTTTTGGTGTATGAGTAAGATCAAATAATATATCTAATTTTACTCCACCAAACACTGCATCCTCACCGGAGAAGGTTTGTTTAACAGCATTTTCACTTAAATTATTAATTTTAACATTGAAGCCATTTTCCAATTCCTCATCAAAATTATCATAGCTATATGATGATATTAAAACCTCACTGAATACCACAAATTCACCTTCATCGTAATACCCAATTTGCTCATCATCAAGACCTAAATTAGATACCCATATATCACAGCTCTGTGTTTTACACGGATCCCAGTTTCTAATTTCTACTGCTATAGTATAATTGTCAGCTGTATATTTCATATTAGAGTAATACTCTCCCGACAATTTGCTTTTAATCTTTAATTCACCTTTAAGAAAGACATTTTTTGATTTCCATAAGTCTTCAGTGGATATTTTTTGGAGAATCATTTCTCCCTCTCCCTCAGATGTTATCATATCATATCCATCTTCCCACTCTTCCATAAATTCTATCTTTAATTTTAATTTAAAAGCTAATGCGTTATACCACTCTTCAATATCAGGAACTCCACCAAATACAGAAGTAAGACGTAACAACTCTCCTACTGCTGCTGATGCTTTATAATCGTGTTCTTTTACCAATCTATCCATATAATATTTTTTTGTACGATCTATCCAAGGAATAAAATCAGAAAGATCTGGGCTCACACCACCTAACAAGGAATACTCTTTATAAACTAGGATTGTAGCATATAACACAGGGATAAATTTCTCTGGATCATTTTTATAAGTTCTATATAGCTTATTAACCTTTGCTATAGCACGTTCAACAACTTTTCTTGCAAGCTCAAATTTTTCATATACATCACCACCAGCATCATGATAAGAACGCATAGCTGCTAAAAGTGCTTTAACTATCTCTGCTTCCTCTTTGCATACAAGCTTAGCATATGCATTTGCTTGCTCCTTCTTTTCATCATTAAAGCATTCCATACCAATATTTGGAGGCTCTGGAATAGTTAATGGTTTCTTTAAAAACTCTTCTGCAAGCTTCTCAGCTTTTTTGCACTGTTCTTCAGTAATTTCTTTAATTTCTTCTATACTTTTTTTATTTAATATTTTATCAGCTATAAAAGCCCAAACACTAAAATGTGGAATATTTCCTTGTATTTCTCCATTTTCTAAAAATGAAGGTTGAATATTAACCCCACTCCCATCATGATTTGATGATAAGAGATATCCATCTAAGCCTTGACCTTGATTTTTTATTGTAACTTTTGGATAATTAATAAAACTTAATCCATCAGGTTCAATAAGAAACCCTGTAATTTCAGCATCTGGTAGAGAATCTATTTTAGCTTCAGCAATGGGTGTAAAGGTTATTAAAGTAGTTCTTGTAAGAGCATATTGCGGAAATGAAAAAGTCCACTCCCATCCATTATTATCAACAAGCTTTACTTCTTGCCCCTCCAAATTAGGAATATATTCAAATTCTACTTTTTCTTTATTCTTCGTAGTAAAATTCATATTACCAATTGTACGTTCAATAGAGCTTTCTACCTCATACTCTCCTGTAACAATTTCAACTTCTACATTTTCAATGTCAAAATTTTCAAATTCTTGATTTTTGTCATCATCTTCTATTGCTTCAGAATTACTAACTTTATTTTTTAAATTATCTGTTAGCTTGGTAATTTCTGT
>JBPOHM010000296.1:0-2460 GCA_052035585.1 Bacillota bacterium | reverse complement strand
ATATAATTCCTTGAAATCACTTCTTCCAAACTATATGGAGATAAAGAATAAATACCTGGTAAATCTATTATTTCAACATCTTCATGTCCTATTAGTTTACCAGTTTTCTTTTCAACTGTAACACCTGGCCAGTTTCCAACAAATTGTGTACTTCCAGTTAATGCATTAAACATTGTTGTTTTTCCACTATTAGGGTTTCCTACCAATGCGATCTTAATACTCATTTTAACTCACCTTTCCTTATATGATTAGTATCAACTAACCATAAGTTATAAAATTATCAAATTGTACCTTCTAATTACTCTACTTCAATCATGGCAGCATCTGCTTTTCTTAATGCTAGCTCATAACCACGCACTTTAATTTCCATAGGATCTCCTAGTGGAGCAAGCTTTCTTACGTATATTTCAGCACCAGCTGTTATGCCCATATCCATTATTCTTCTTTTAACTGCACCAGTACCAACTAATTTCTTAACCTTAACTGTATCGCCACAATTAATATCTCTCAAAGTCATGTTGATGTCCTCCATTTCATATTTGATACTAATATATGTATGTTAGCCTAAGCTAACTTATTTCAATTTTTTTAGTTAGCTTTTGCTAACTACCTATAGTATACACTGCTAATTTTTCTTTGTCAACAAAAAAAGTAATAATTTCCATTAAATTTTTCTATAACAAATTTTCATAGTACAGCTAAATTATATAAAAAACATTAAATTGACTTGAAATACAATGCGTGGTATCATTTTCCATATTTTAATAATAAAAAGGAGTACATATGAACAGAAATAATACTAATTTTAAACTTATTTTTTCAGCTTTAGCAATTGCACTAAACATTGTTTTAGGAACAGTAGTCGGATTATTAAATATACCTCTACTCTACTTAGATACAGTAGGTACAATTTTCTCTGCAGCATTATTTGGTCCATGGTATGGTGCAGCTGTTGGAGGTCTTACAAATGTAATTCAAGGAGTTATAACAAATCCAAAAACAATACCATTTGCACTTGTTAATATAGCAATAGGTCTTGTAGTTGGATTTATAGCAAAAAAATGGAAGTTCAACATTATAACATCAATAATAACAGGTTTAATTTTATCAGTAGTAGCTCCTCTAATTGGAACACCTATAGCAACTCTTGTATATGGTGGAATAACTGGAGATTTTAACGATGTATTATTTACTTGGTTAGTTAAATCAGGACAATCTATCTTTGCAGCAGCATTTATCCCAAGAATAACAAGCAATTTTGTTGATAAAATAGCAAGCTGTATATTAGTATCATTAGTTATAAGTAAGCTTCCAGCTAAATTTACAGGAAAAAACACACAAGGAAATAATTAAAAAATGGAGAGAAGTAAAAAAATTGTCTTAGTTTCTCACTGCATATTAAACCAAAATACTGTTGTAAATCCTTTAGCTAGAGCTAATGGTGCTTATGTTGATATAGTAACAGAGCTAATGAAAAATGGAATTGGCATTCACCAAATGCCTTGTCCAGAATACAGATATTTAGGTCTAAAGCGAGAGCCTATGACGAAGGAGCAGTTTGATACAGAAGCCTTTCGTAGCTTAAATAAAAGCATCTCTAAGGATACTGTAAATGTTGTAAAGGAATACATCAATAATGGCTATGATGTAATAGGAATTATTGGTATTAATGAAAGTCCTACCTGCAGTATCAATGGTGAAAAGGGTATATTAATGGAAGAACTACTCCATGAGTTAGAAAAAGAAGAAATTAAGCTTAAATTAATTGATGTACCAACTGATTATCATGATGGTACACAAGCTAAGGATTTCATAAAAGCTCTTAATAGCTTTATAGAATAATAATCTAACAAATAAGCACGATAAGGGAAATCATGTTACCCCTAGGTCGTGCTTTATTTTACTTAATTTACAATCGATATATGATTAATCTAAAATTAAAGCACTTGACAAAACAAGCATATAGCTATATAATCAAACAAAGTTTTACAAAGGAATTGGGTGTGTAAAATGCATAGAAATAATAAAATATTAACTATATTAGTTATACTCACTTTATTAGTTATTTCATTATTTTATTATAATTTTATCATAGATAATCTTGATCATACATGTTCAGGCGAAGGATGCTCTATTTGCTTGAAATTAGATATTATAATAAACTACTTTACAAATTTCAAATCTATTATTTTTGTGCCATTTTTAATGGTTATTCTTTGTGTGTTCACACAATTATTCTATGTAATTATAGAAACCAGTTTTTCTACAAAAGAAACACTAATTTCTTTGAAAGTTGAGTTATTAAATTAAATATATAGTATTATTTACCAAAATCTAGCAATGCTAATACTAGTATTTATTTAATGTGTTTAATTTTGGAGGAATTATAATGAAAAAAAATAAATTAATATATGCTATTTCAGTTTTATTGCTAACTGTACTACTATTTTCTTCTTGTAG
>JBPOHM010000174.1:0-2016 GCA_052035585.1 Bacillota bacterium | reverse complement strand
ATTAAAGGTTTTGACTGCGAACTTTGCGGTCATAAAGATTGTATGTATGCTTTTGAGGTGAAGAACCTAAAAACAAATGCAATTATCAAGGTTGGAAGTGAGTGTATTTCACACTTTGAGGGAAAAGGTGTTGATATTGATCTCGCAGAAGGACTCATGCAACGAGTTATGTCTGCTTCCAACAAAGCGCGCCGTGATCTCAAACGCCGTCTAGGTGAAGAAGCTTGGAATAAGCTTTCTGTCGAGGAACGTAAAGTAGTTAAATCCTGGGAACAGCGCGAGTTTATTGACAAATTGGGTGCTGAAGCCTATAAGGCGCTTCCTACCGAAGAAAAGCGCGAACTTGTTCTAACCGAATTTATCACCCTTCAGACAAAAGAGTTACTCACCGACGTCGCCCGCAATAAGTCAATTCTTTCCGAAGAAGATGTACAGGTTATTATGCAGCTTGGCCTTGAGAAAGAAATGAATCAAGCCCTAACCACAGCAGAAGTAAACCGACGCTACAAACAAATCAAGGATGCCGAAAACAAGTTTAGTCAATATATTAATACTCCTGATTTTTCTGAAGATGTAGCCAGAAGTATGATTCAGGATATTAAGAATATTGATAATAAGTATAATGTGATGTGGTTGGAGAGTAATGTTAATAATCGACTACAGCAGCGTCAACGGCTTACAGCTCTTCGTGAAAAATATGGTTGGCTTATTGATTATCAAGGTCATAATACAACCATTATGTCTATTAAACATTATCTATCTGTTTATGGATATATAACCCAAAGACAAGAAGAGTATGCGCATAGTTTAATAGATGCCGAAGTACATAGTTAAAGGTTGTAAATGATACACAGAAATTGTTTCGAAATACTTGATAGAGAGTCATATCTCGAGCATATGAAACATTGTCGCGATGGATATATTATAAATAAATATTATACATCTGCGAAATATATCTTTCATGCCTGTTCGTTTAAAGACAATTTAAGTAGAGACAATTTCGTGTATCAAGATGATTATTATTATGTAGATGAAAATATGAAAATTATAAACTATGAGGATGGTAGCAATACTCATTTTAGAAAAGATGTCTGGGGAATTAATTATAATACGATTAAATATTTACTAAATAAAAAAATAATTAGTTTAGTTAATGATTCCGATATGGCATTAATAAATTTATTATATAAATAAAGGAGTACCACGTGGAAGATCTTGTACAGCTATATAATAATATAAAGGATGACATCGAAAGTCGTCTTTTAGAATTTGATACTCTCTGGGAAAATGGTTCAAACCAGGATATTTATAAAGAAATGGTTTTCTGTATGTGTACTCCACAGACAAATGCTAAAAATGCATGGAAGGCTGTACAGAGATTGGATGAGTTGGATTATTTTGAAAATGGTTCATTTGAGGAGGTTGCTTACATCCTTAAGGAATCTGGTGTAAGATTTCATAAAAATAAAACAAAATATATTTTTGCAAATAAAGATTATTTTTATGACACTAAGGGATTAATCATCACAGCAATAAATGGTGGTGATATAGTAAAAGCAAGGAATAAGTTAGCGGAGAATGTATTAGGGTGGGGAATGAAAGAAGCTTCACACTTTTTACGTAATATTGGATATGGTGATAAAATTTGTATCCTCGATCGTCATATTCTTAGACAATTATCTGAATACGGTGTTATACCAAAAATACCACAATCAATGACAAAAGGTAAATATATCCAAATCGAAAACGATATGCGTCATTTTGCACAGGAGTTGGAAATACCTGTTCCAGCTCTTGATTTTGTATTCTGGTATAAAGCAAAAGGTGAGCTCTTTAAATGAAATACGGACAACCGGTCACCATGGAATATATAGAACGTGGTGGCTGGTTTTTATAGAAGATGAGCAAGAAAAATGCCACATCTTTAGTGTGGTATATGAATTGCTCAAGAAAAGAACTGTAGTTTGTCAGAGCCAACTAATTTTTTTGTACGATAACCAAGTACAGAAGTTGGCT
>JBPOHM010000160.1:0-4365 GCA_052035585.1 Bacillota bacterium | reverse complement strand
GGCAATAATGATTTCATCAAGAGGCTGGCCGATGAGAGGAATTTCTGAGCCAGTTGCAGAAACCTTACTAAGAGGTCCTCGTGATGGGTTTAATGAAACACTCAAGGTTAATATTACATTGATAAGGAGAAGATTAAAGGATCCAAAGCTTAAAGTAAAATATATGCAGATTGGTACTGTGTCTAAAACAGATATAGCCTTAATTTATATGGAAGGAAAGGTAAACAAGCCTGTTTTAGAGGAGTTAAAATACAGACTATCTAAAATTGATATTGAAGCAGTTCTTGAGAGCTCATATATAGAGGAATTGATTGAAGACCATAATTTATCACCGTTTCCACAGGTGGAAAACACTCAAAGACCTGATGCTGCCGCCTCTGCAATAATTGAGGGACGAGTAGTAATAGGAGTAGATAATACTCCACAGGTGCTTATTGTACCTGCAATAATGGCAGTTTTTATGCAATCATCAGAGGATTATTATGAGAGATGGCTCCCATCCTGTATTATTAGGATGTTTAGATATCTAGCCTTACCAATAACAGTGCTTTTGCCAGCCCTGTATGTTGCAATAACAAGCTTTCATCCAAATATGATTCCTACTGAGCTTGTGCTGTATATCGGTGCTTCAAGAGCAAAGGTACCATTTCCAGTCTGGGTAGAGGCTAGCATTGTTGAGCTTCTCATGGAGCTTATTAGAGAAGCGGGTATGAGAATAGTTGGTCCTATTGGCTCAACTATAGGTATAGTTGGAGGACTTGTTATAGGGCAGGCATCAGTTGAAGCGGGCTTAATTTCACCCTTAGTTATAATCATTGTAGCCTTGACTACAATATCCTCATTTGCAATACCAAGCTATAATTTTTCTACAGCGCTAAGATTGCTAAGGTTTGTATTTATTATACTTGCTGCCACTCTTGGTCTATTTGGAGTAGCACTTGGTGTATGCTTACTATTAACTCATCTATGCTCACTAAAAAGCATGGGCATACCATACATGGCTCCATTTTCAAGCTTTGTAGAAAATAAAAGGGACTTAAGGGATACAATCATTAGACCTATGATAAAGAATATGGTGCATAAACCACAGTATTTAAAGAAAAATAAAAATAAATAGCAATGATTCATTGCTTATATGGGAGGACAAACTTTTAAACTTAAATCTAAAATTACAGCACCACAAAACACATCAATGTTGATTTTGCTGTCATTTATATATCAAATAATGCTTTTACCAATATTAATATCTAACGTTGAAGGGCCTACAGCATGGATAAGTATAGTAATTGCAATGCTAATAGCTTTAATATTTGTTAAGCCAATAATTCAGCTTCAAGAAAATCATCCAGATAAGACATTACTAGATATTTGCTCTGACTATATGCCTAAAATTCTAGTAAAAATAATTGGCTTCATATATATTGCCTTCTTTATATTTGCTAGTAGTATTCTTTTAAAGGATTTCTCTGAGCAGGTCAAGATGTTTATGCTATTTAGAACTCCTAGCAATATTATAATTCTAATAATTCTACTAACCTCATCCTATGCTACGCAAAAGGGAATTAATACAGTTGCTCAAATAGCACATATTACTGTGATTATTGCAATGATACCTTTAATTTTAGTAACTGCCTTATCAAGCTCATATTCAAGCATTAGCAACATATTTCCAATATTTCCGCTTGATATAAAGGGCATTTTGTACACAGTACCTATTGCATTAATTGGCTTTTTTGGCTTTGTAGTATTATTGTTTTCAAACCAATATGTCGAGAAGCATAGAGAAAATTTAAAGGAAAATAAAAAATATTTATATGTAAGCACATCAATTTATGTACTTTGCTTCTTCTTAGTTATGTTTAAGTTCGGACAAGAAGAGGCTAAGAGACTTGTTTGGCCTTTTTTATCGATATTAAAATTTCTAAACATACCTGGATCATTTATTGAAAGCACTGAAGCTGTTGGTATTTCATTAAGTGTAGTATGTGCATTTATTTCATTATCAATAATTTTGTTCTTCACAAACCTATCTTTACAAAAAACCTTAAGAACAGAGGATAATGGATATTTCATTTATATTCAAACACCAATTATATATATGGCTACTAGCCTTTTACCAGGCATCAATATCATTATTAACTATATAAAGATACCAATATATGTATTCTTGGTATTTAATGCTATTGTACTATTATCACTAATTATTATAGAAAAATGGAGGAAAAAGGCTAATGAAAAGGAGTAGATTTGTCCTAATATTTATCCTTCTAGCATTTGTCTTAACAGCCTGTTCAAGTAAGGATGGAGTAGAGATAAATGATAGAGAATACCTATTTGCTGTTGGCATAGATATTAGCGAAAATAATATCGACCATTATACCTTCTCGGCAGAGATACCTGTTGTAAATACAGGTTCAGAGGATAAAAGATATGTTATGACTCATGATTCAGAAAATTTAACATCCTTCTACTATGATAATATCTTTACAACTGAAAGAATAGCATCTGATAGTATGATACAGGTCATTATATTGGGTGAGGATGTTGTAAAGGATAAGGAAAGCATTAAAACATTATTTGATGAAATTGAACGTTCACCGCAGATTAATAGAAGAGTTAAATTAATAGTGGCTAAGGGCAAGGCAGCTGACATAATAAATCTAAATATTGAGGATAATCCTCTAATTGGAAGATATATAAGTGATTTTCTTATTAAATTAAAAACCTTGAGTCTTCAGACAACCTTTAGCTTTGATGAGGTTGCACTTAATATGAAAGGTGTTGGAAATACCTTAATACCTTGTGTAGAAATTAAAAATGATAGACTTGCTATAGATGGGGCTGCTGTTATCAAGGACTATCAGCTTATAGACTATATAGACCATTCAGAAAATAGCATTTTATCAGTATTAACTAAGAACGGTATATCTGGGATGACAAGAATAAATACATATGTTAATGATATTCCTATAACAGTAAATGTAGAGGATGCAGTCATTTCTAGAAGGATAAAGCTAAAGGATGATAAGCTAGTTGTAAATTTTTATGTCACTATTATTTGCAATATAAGCAGTTATGATATGACAAAGACAGATGGCTCTGACATAGTATTTATAAACAAATTATCAAATGAGGTTAATTCTGTAGTTTCAAATAAAATAAAGAATTTAATTGAAAAGATGCAAATGGATTTTGAAATGGACCTATTGCAAATAAAAGAGTATCTAATTAAGTATAAAAAAACTGATTATGAAAAAATTAAAAATAGATATGATGAGGTAATTAAAGATGCTGATATATCTGTAGATTTAAAGGTAAAAATAAATAATAGCGGAATGGTTAGATAAATGCTTATATAAAAGAAGGAGAAATAAATGAAGTACAAAACAAAAATTTTTATAGTGCTTATACTTATTATAATTGCCATGACTACTATATATGCAGTTGAATCATATTATGAAATTGTCCAGCTAGAAACCAAGATAATAAGATTGCATATTATAGCAAATTCAGACACATTACAGGATCAGGAGCTTAAATTAAAGGTTAGGAATAATATATTAAATAACTTTAACAAACGATTTAGTAATATTACGAGCAAAAAGGATAGTGAAGCACTAATACTAAGAAATCTTAATGAAATAAGAGAAATTGCTCAAAGAACAGTTTATGAAGAAGGCTACTTTTACAATGTAGAGGTTTATTATGGTAATTATAAATTCCCTATAAGAGAGTATGATAATTTTACACTTCCAAGTGGATATTATGATGCTGTAAGAGTAGAGATTGGAGAAGCAAAGGGACAAAACTGGTGGTGTGTGATGTTCCCACCACTATGCTTTACAGACTTTGGGAAGAAGCTTGATGAAGGCTTTGAAAATATCGAAGAAAAATTAAAGGAAGTACTAACAGAGCAGGAAATACAACTAATTAAAACAAATAGAGGCTACTCACAAATTAAATTTAAATCGATAATTGCTGAGCTAATACAAGGCTTTGTAAAGAACGAAAAATAGCTGTCCTAAGCGAAGGGCAGCTATTTAATATTGACTACTATTTTTGTTTGTGTTATAATATTCGTATTCTATGACAGATGGGAGCAGCAAATGGTACTTAAGAAAAACACTAAAATTTTATTTGTAATAGTAGGACTAGTTATATTAATGCTTATAGTAGGCATTAATGTTTTTAATTTTATAGATGATGATAACTTAGCTGTAGCGATATTATATACTGGTGATGCACAAGGCTGGAAGGATACATATTCTCACTTAAAGCAATCCCTGTTAGCCAATATGACGACTACGGCTATTGATGTTGATAATAACAAAATAGATTATAAATTATATGATGTGATTTATTTGG
>JBPOHM010000127.1:0-13437 GCA_052035585.1 Bacillota bacterium | reverse complement strand
TCAGTTGTAGATTCAATGCTAGAAGAGCTTGTTAACTTAAAGAGATAATTATTAAAATAATATTGGGAGATGTAAGCATCGCTTAATAGCAATGCTTACATCACACCATTACTAGCTCTCAATAACTAGGTTTATAGTTTCATTTATAAAGTAGAATATAAGTTATTAAGTTGTTTATTTAAACAGTTTTATAACTATAATCTTAATGATTTGCATTTTGTTTTATTAATGTAACAAAAAAACTTAATCAAAGAGGGGCAAAATATTATGATAGTATTAGAAAAAATTAATAAGGAAGAAATAGTTCTTAATTCAAATCATATAGAATTAATTGAAACTATTCCTGAAACAAAGATTACTTTGGCATCGGGTAGATACTATATAGTATCACAAACTCCACAAGAGGTTGTTGAAAAAATAATTGAATATAACAGAAAAATTTACAGCAATTTAATAAGGGTTAACGAGGTGTAATATGGATTTTGGATTTATTATTGGTCTAATAGCTGCGATTGTATTAGTATTTTATGGAATATCTAGTGATCCAGCTCAAGGTTTCAGTGCACTTTTGAACTTCTGGGATGCAGGTAGTGTTTTTATAACAATTGGTGGAACATTAATGTCTATATTAATGTCAGTACCTTTTAAATATATAGCAAAAATTCCTGCACATATTAGAATTTTAGTAAAAAATGAAAAAGCTGATATGCAAGCTTATATTGATGTTCTTGTAGAATTAGCACAGGAAGCCAGAGTTAAAGGACTTTTAGCATTAGAAGAAAAAATTAATCAGATAGATATTGATGATAGATTTTTAAAGTTTTGTGTAATGCTAATAATTGACGCTTTAGAAGCTACAAAGGTAAGAGAGCAAATTGAAAATGAGATAAATTGTATAGAAGTAAGACACGCAAATGCTTGGAAGGTTTATGAGCGTGGAGAGCAAATGGGACCTGCATTTGGTATGTTAGGAACACTTATAGGACTTATTAATATGTTAAAATTCTTAAATCCAGATGACTCATCAACACTTGGTGCTGGTATGGCACTTGCCTTAGTAACAACTTTTTATGGTTCCTTCTTAGCTAACGTTATATTTGGACCTTTTGGTAACAGATTAAAAGCAAAGCATGAGGAAGAAATGAATCTTAAAAATATGATTATGGAAGGTGTTTTATCTATACAGGCAGGTGAAAATCCTAAATATATAAGAGATAAATTAAATTCCTATTTAGTTAATAGTCAAAGAGTATCTGGATATGCATCTGAGTCATCAGAAGATGAGGGTGGTAGAGGTAGAAGAAAATAGATTATTGTTAGTTTAATTAGATGGTAGGTGAATAGATTGGCTAAGAAAAGACAACCACAGGCTGTAAATACTGGAGCATGGTTAAATACATATGCTGATATGATTACTCTTGTATTAACCTTCTTTATATTCTTGTTTGCTTTTTCATCAGTAAATGCAAAAAAATATGCAGATTTAGCCACCGCACTTAGTGGTAATAGAAAAACAGTAGAAATTCCTGAAGATTATACACCTGGAGGAGACTTTCCAGGAACTGGTGGAAGTTCTAATGATGATGGTGAAGATGCTGAAAATTTTAATGATGAAGCAAAGGAGAGTATTGATGCTCTATATAACATATTGAAAACATATGTTGAAGAAAATAACCTTAGTGGTGATGTACAGCTTGCAAGAATGGAAGATGAAATATTTATACGTTTCGGGGATAAAGTATTATTTGATGGATATAGCTCTGATTTAAAACAAACTGGAAGAGATTTACTCGACATACTAGTTATAGGAATCGAGCAGGCTCAAAAGTATATTGAATCAATTAATATAGCTGGACATACAGCAAAGGTTGAAAATGAATCTGCAGAAATAGACAGAAAACTTTCATCAGCTAGAGCTAATGAAGTACTATTATATATGGAAAACAAAGGAATATTAGATGCTTCAAAATTAACAGCAGTAGGATATGGCCTTTATAAACCAATAGCTACAAATGATACTCCTGAGGGGAGAGCACAAAATAGAAGAGTAGAAATTTATATAGTAAGAAAGACTCAAGAAAAGAGTAGACTAGAACTTTTCTATGAGCTACTTAAGGACAGGGAAAGCAATTAATATGGCGGTACAGAATAAATTAAAGATAGAAGAGGGCAGATAAATGGCAGAAATATTATCTCAAAGTCAAATTGATGCATTGCTTAATAATCTAATTAGTGGCGAAAGCAAAGTGGAATCTATAGAAAAAGAAGAGGGCGATGGTAAAGTAAAATTATATGATTTTAGCAGTCCTAAAAAGGTTACACGTGAGAATCTAAAGATGTTAAGCGGTATATATGAAAGCTATGCTAGAATAATATCATCTTATTTGACAGCAGTATTAAGGCTTGTCTGTGAAGTAGAACTTGATCAAATAGATGAAAGTATATATTATGAATACAATAATGCATTGAGTGATTCTGTATTGATGTGTGTAGTAGATTTCATTATGCCAGACACAAAAAAATCATTTGGACAAGTATTAGTAAACATCCCTAAGCCTTTAGCTTTTTTAATAATAGATAAGCTAATGGGTGGTGATGGTGATGATTACAAATATGATAGAGATTTTACTGATATTGAGTTATCAATATTAGACAACACATTGAAATATGTAATGAATCAGATGAAGGATGCATGGGCTAATTCAATTCCTATTGATGTTCAATATTCAAAGATTGAGACTAATGCAAGATTTATACAAAATATAGGTTATAATGATACTGTTTTACTGATAATGTTAGAAACAGTAATTAAAAATATAAGTGATAAAATTACGATTTGCATCCCTACATTAGTAATAGATGAAATATTTAAAAAATCAGAAAATGTTTTTAGAACAAGAAGAATGGGTTCTGAAATTGACGCTGAAAAGGATAAGGAAGTTATAATGAACTATTTAAAATCTTCTTATCTGAATGTAACTGGTATACTTGGTGGAACTGAATTAAGTTTACACGATGTCCTCAATATTCAAGTTGGTGATGTAATTGTTTTAGATGATAAAGTCTATGATGATATTATTATGAAGGTTGAAGATAAAACTTGGTTTAAAGGTAAGTGGGGATCTAAGAGAAGAAGAAATGCTATTAAAATTAAAGAAGTTTTGTACTAAATTTTAGAATAAGAGGTATCGTATGGAAGTAAATAATTTATTAATGTTAACTGAGATGGAAAAAGATGTAATTGGAGAGGTAATGAATATAAGTCTTGGCTCATCTGCAACATCTTTATCATCATTACTTAGTAAAAGGGTAGATATTACAGTTCCAAGAGTAAGTTTAATAAGCACAAGGGATTTTGATTTTAATGATTTAGAACCAGCAGTTGGTGTTGAAATTAGATATATTGATGGTATAAATGGAGACAATATATTAATATTAAAGAAGGCTGATATCAAGGTTATATTAGAATCATTGATGAGTATTGAAATACCTGATGACGAATTTATTCTTGATGAAATAGCTATGAGTGCAGTAAGCGAGGTAATGAATCAAATGATGGGTTCTGCAGCTACTGCTTTAGCAGACTTTTTAGGTAGACCTGTTAATATATCAACTCCTGTAGCTTATGAAATTACAGATAAGGAATCATTTAAAAGTAGATATTTTTCTGATGATTATATTGTACAGGTTAAGTTTGATTTAAAGGTTGGAGATGTCATTAATAGTGAATTTTTAAATGTATTCCCTATTCCTTTAGCTAAAGAATTAGTAGGTTTATTCTTAAAAGGAACCGGAATCGAGCAAAATGATGCCGGTGAAATAGTGGTTAATCAAAGCTTTGCTGAAAGCTTAGATAAAAATAGTTCACAAACGGTTGAAAAACCACAAGAGCCAAAAATGCAAATTGAAGAAGAAGAAGAGGACTTTGAACCAGATTACGAGGAAGAAATTCCAGTACCTGAGCCAAAATACGAAGAAAAGGTTCAAAAACCTATGCAAAGAGTTGAGCCTGAAGTAACAAAGTCTACTGACAGCGCACCTAAGGGTAAGATTAATTCATATGAAGATGACTTCAAGAGAGATAATGAAAGATTAGATAGTAGGAGGCCAAAAAGAAAAATGCCAGAATATTACGATGATTATGATGATGAAGATTATGATGAATATGAAGAAAGACCAAGAAGAGCTGCTCAAGAAAGAAGACCTAGAAGAACTTCAGCTCCAGTTAGTGTAGCTCCTATGCAGTATGAAAGCTTTGATGATGAAGATGAAATGCTATCAGAAGAGCAAAAAACAAATTTAGGATTGATTATGTCAGTTCCTTTACAAGTTACTGTAGAAATAGGAAGAACTAAAAAGAGAATTAAAGATATTTTAGAGTTCTCTCAAGGAACAATTGTAGAACTTGACAAACAAGCTGGCACACAGGTTGATATTATAATAAATGGTCAAGTTATTGCAAAGGGTGATGTAGTTGTAGTAAATGACAATTATGGTGTTAGAGTTACAGAAATAATTAAAAAAGATGAATTATTCAAATTAACAACTTAATTAATAATTAAATTATAAAAATAACTATAAATAAGCATTTTATGGAGGATTAAAAATGAGTGGCAAAATAATGATAGTAGACGATGCGGCTTTTATGAGAATGATGATTAAGGATACACTAAAGAAAAATGGATATGATAATTTGATTGAAGCAGCTGATGGAGAAATAGCAGTTTCGCAATATAAAGCCGAAACACCTGATTTGGTTATAATGGATATTACAATGCCAAATAAGGATGGTTTACAAGCATTAAAGGAAATTAAAGAATATGATAGCTCTGCTAAGGTAGTTATGTGTTCTGCTATGGGACAAGAATCAATGGTTGTTGAAGCAATAAAATTAGGTGCAAAGGATTTTATTGTTAAACCATTTAAACAGGAAAGAATTCTTAAAACTGTAACAACAATACTTGGTTAATGAAGAAAAAGAGGTGTTAATGGTGTTGCAAGAAATTTTTGCACTAATAGGAGCCTTGATTATGATAGTTTTGGTATTATTTGCAGCTTACTATTTTACCAAAGCTATATCAAAAAAAATGACAAGTTATTCTTCCTCGAGGCATTTAAAAATTATTGATAGGGTAGCACTTAGCCAAAATAAGTTTTTACTTATAGTTGAGGTAGATAAAAAGTTTCTTTTGGTGGGAGTTTCTGACAATAACATTAATGTTTTAAAGGAATTTGATAACTTAAGCTTAGAGTTGAATGAAGAAAATTCGATTTTAGGATCTAATTCAGATATTAATTTTTTAGAAATTCTAAATGATAATTTGAAGAAGAATAAACTCGGCTCAATGATTATTAATAAATATGGAAATAAAGATAAAATAGATAAGGATGGCGAAGCATGAGAAGAATCGTTTATGCGATTAAAACAACAATAAATAAGCTAAATAAAGATAAATTTAAAATCATGCTAATTGCTACCATATCCATGCTTACAGTACAAAGCAAAGCATTTGCTAATAATGTTGTAAATGTTGATATAAATGGCAATACAAATGACACAATAGAGATTTTAATTTTACTAACGGTGCTTAGTTTACTACCATCGATAGTAATAATGATGACCTCATTTACTAGGATAACCATAGTACTATCATTTTTAAGAAATGCTATGGGACTTCAACAAACACCACCTAATCAGGTTATGGTTGGAATAGCTCTATTTTTAACATTGTTTATAATGAGCCCTGTAATAAGTGAAATAAATACTACAGCTTATGAGCCATATAAGCAAGAGCTTATAACGCAGGAAGAATTCTACAAAAGGGCTCAAGAGCCTATGAAAAAGTTCATGTTAAAGAACACAAGAGCAAATGAGTTGAATATGTTTATAACATTATCTAATAATCAAGAGGTAAATGAGACACAAGACTTGCAGAAGCTTCCATTAACGGTTATTGTACCTGCATTTATGGTTAGCGAGTTAAGGCGTGCATTTATTATAGGATTTTTAATATTCATACCTTTTCTAATTATAGATACTGTTGTTTCAACGGTTCTAATGTCTATGGGTATGATGATGCTTCCGCCAGTAATGATTTCACTACCATTTAAGATATTACTATTTGTTTTGGTAGATGGGTGGTCGCTATTATTCCAAACATTAATAAATACATTTCAGGTATAACGGAGGGATATTATTATGGAATCATCAGTAATAATGAGTGTAATGCAAGAGGCAATGCGAGTGATTTTTAAAATGTCTTTACCGTTATTAGCAGTTAGTATGATAGTGGGACTTGTAATAGCGATTTTGCAAGCAGCAACACAAATACATGAGCAAACACTAACATTTGTACCAAAATTAATAGCTGTAGGGCTATTATTGCTGTTACTTGGAGGTCATATAATAGCAACAATAAAAGATTTTGTAATTTATTTATTTGATCTTATGACAAAAATCACATAGTAAATTAAAATTTTATTAATTTACAATTAACAGAGAAAGATCACATTATTAATTATAAATAATGTAAAAGGTATCATAAGATGATTATAGAACAAGATGTAACTTATTTTATATTTATACTTGCACGTATGTCTGGATGTATAATGTTTAGTCAAATATTTGGAAGAGGTAATGTTCCTATTATGTTTCAAATAGGTCTTAGCATTATGTTATCAATAGTAGTGCAAGGAATAATTCCACCAGATAATTTCCCAGAAATTAATCTAATGATAGAATACATTGTTTTAATTTTAAAGGAATTATTTGTAGGTTTTATTATAGGTCATATTATGAAGTTATTCTTTTCTGTTATTGCTATAACAGGAGATTTTAATGATATGCAGCTTGGATTGTCAATGGCAAAGATATACGATCCAAAAAGCAATATATCAATGGGTATTAGTGCAACTATATTTAATATTTTCTTTATATTATTATTTTTTAGTGCTAATGGACATATGACCTTGATAAAGATATTTATAACCTCATGTAAGGCGTTGCCAATAGGCAGATTAAGCTTTTCATCTGATCTGTTTATGAGTTTAACAGAGCTTTTCACAAATATACTTATTTTCTCTGTTAAGCTTAGCTTACCAATCTTCGCTATTGAGTTTATAACTGAAGTTGGAGTAGGTATATTAATGAAGGCAGTGCCTCAGATACATTTGTTTGTTGTAAATATACCACTTAAAATTTTAATAGGCTTTACAACAATGTTGATTTTGGTTCCTTCATTTTCAACATTTTTAGAAAGATTGATTACACTTATGTTTGAGGCAATACAGAAGAACTTGAGTCTCATGGTATAGTAAAGCTAAAGCCTTACATTGGTAAAATTAACATTTTTACAAAGCAATAATTAGCATTTTTACATTTGAAGTTTTAATAGAAAGGAATCCTTGCCAAGATGTCAGAAAAAACGGAAAAGGCCACCCCCAAGAAGAGGCGAGATGAAAGAAAAAAGGGTAATATATTTCAAAGTAAAGATATTACTACAGTTGCTTCTATAACAATAGCTTTTTATGTTTTAAAGGCATGGATGCCTTATATATATAAATTTTTAAGTGAGGCCTTTACAAAATACTTTGGGCTTGCAGCAACAACAATTGATATAGAACAGAATTTTGCTATAAATTTATTTACTAATGTTGCAATTACAGTTGGTGCTGTTATATCAATACTTGTAATAGCAATTATGGTAAGCTCAGTAATAGTATCAGGTGCACAGACAAAATTTCTTTTTTCAGCAGAGAGTTTTAAGTTTAAATTTTCAAAATTAAATCCTCTTAATGGAATAAAAAAATTATTTTCATTTAAAGCTGTAGTTGAATTATTAAAAAATATAATAAAGATTATTATTATAGGGCTAGTTGTATATAACGTAATAATAAAAAATATTCAGTATGTACCTAAATTAATGTATTTAGACGTTTTAAGTGCTGTTAAATTCGTATTTGATGTAATAATGAGTGTAGCAAATAGTGTTATTATTTATTTCCTAGCTATTTCAGTTGTAGATTATTTATTTCAATGGTGGGAATACGAAAAAAATATTAAAATGACTAAGCAGGAAGTTAAGGATGAGTTTAAGCATACTGAAGGTAATCCTGAAATAAAAGGAAGGATTAAACAGGTGCAAAGAAAAATGGCTATGTCAAGAATGATGCAGCAGGTTCCTAGCGCAGACGTTATTATTAGAAACCCAACGCATTTTGCGGTAGCTATAAAATATAATGAGGGTAGTAACAGAGCACCTGTAGTAGTAGCAAAGGGACAGGATAGAGTAGCATTAAATATAATTAAAATAGCAGAAGAAAATAAGGTTCTTGTAATGGAAAATAAACCTTTAGCTAGAGCCCTTTACAGTGCAGTAGATTTAAATCAGGAAATCCCTGTTGAGTTCTACGAGCCTATTGCAGAAATACTGGCTTGGGTGTATAATACCAATAAGAAAGTTCTGCAAAATAATAATTAATAGGAGTATATACAAAAACTTTTAATTTAGCTTTAGTATGTACTAATTTAAGGACAAGCAGTCTTAAAAGCACACGAGTATAATTAACGGGATAAGGTAAATATATATGAAAATATTGAACAATGCAGTAACAATCTTTGTAATTCTTATAATACTAATGATAATCATACCTTTACCAGCCTTCTTACTGGACATGATGTTTATCATTAATATTGCAATATCAGTAATAATTTTACTTACAGCAATGTACATTAAGGAATCATTGCAATTTTCTATATTTCCATCAATACTGTTGATAACAACAATTTTAAGACTTGCACTCAGTATATCTTCAATTAGACTAATATTATTGAATCAAGGAAATGCAGGAAGTGTTATAACAACATTTGGTGATTTCGTAATTCAAGATAATTATGTAATAGGTTTTATAATATTTATTCTTATAGTAATTGTTCAGTTCATGGTAATTACCAAAGGAACTGAAAGAGTTGCTGAGGTATCAGCAAGATTTACACTCGATGCTATGCCAGGTAAGCAAATGGCTATAGACGCAGATTTAAGCTCAGGTTTAATCACTGAAGCTGAATCTAGAATAAGAAGATCAAAGATTCAAAGAGAAGCAGATTTTTATGGAGCTATGGATGGAGCCACAAAGTTTGTTAAGGGAGATGCTATTGCTAATATAGTTATTACATTAGTAAACTTTATTGGAGGTATTATTGTTGGAATGGTTCAAGGTGCAGGAACATTTGAACAGGTTCTATCAATATATACAATAGCTACAGTTGGTGCAGGTCTAGTATCACAGGTTCCAGCACTTATGATTTCAACAGCTGCAGGTATGATAGTTACAAGAGCAGCTTCAGAATCAAATTTAAGTATTGATATTACAAAGCAGTTTTTATCTCAGCCAGTAGTTCTTATTGGTGGGGGTATAGTATTAATTGCATTTAGTTTAATTCCTGGCTTTCCAAAGGTACAAGGATTTACAATGGCTGCTATTCTGATTTTTCTCGGAGTAAATCTTATGAGAACTCAGAGTAAGGAAGAATTAGTAGAGGAACATAAAAAAGTAGCTGAAAGTCAAGGCACAGAAGAAGTATATGACGAGGAAACTTACTATAGAAATATAGATAATATATATGAATTAATACAGGTTGAGCAAATAGAAATGGAAGTTGGATATAGCCTAATTCCATTAGTAGATGAATCATCAGGTGGAAGCTTTATAGACAGAATAGTAATGTTTAGACGCCAATTTGCAGTTGAGATGGGTATGGTTATCCCATCAGTAAAATTAAGAGATAATGGATATTTAAATCCAAATGAATATCTCATTAAGATAAAAGGCGAGGAAATTGCTAGAGGTGAAATACTTGTAGATTATTACCTAGCACTTGAGCCTAATACTGTAACTGGTGTAATAGATGGAATTGATACAATTGAACCAGCATATGGTATTCCAAGTAAGTGGATAACTAAGGATAAGAAGGAGTTAGCAGAAATTTATGGTTATACTGTAATAGACCCTCTTTCAGTTTTAGTAACACACCTATCAGAGATAGTTAGAAAGCATGCACATGAGCTTTTATCTAGACAGGATATAAATCAGCTTTTAGAAAATGCTAAGAAAACTAATGCTAGCATAGTAGATGAGGTAGTTCCTAACCTTATAGGATATGGAAACTTACAAAAGATACTTGGAAATTTATTGAGAGAATCAATACCAATAAAAGACATAGAAACTATACTTGAAACAATTAGTGATTATGCAGCTAGTATAAAAGATATTGAAATGCTTACTGAATATGTAAGACAAGCTCTAAGAAGAACTATTACAAGAAAATGGTCTGATTCTGGACAGATAAAGGTTATTACCTTAAGTACAGATATTGAAAAAATGATAATTAGCTCAGTTAATAAAAATGAACATGGCTCTTATCTATCATTAGACCCACAAATTATACAAAAGATAGTTACATCTTTATTAGAGCAAATAGAAAGATTAAAAGAAGTGATAAGTATTCCAATAATATTAACTTCACCGTTTGTTAGAGTATATTTTAAAAAGCTAGTAGATCAATTTTATCCAAACGCCGTTATTTTATCATTTAATGAGATAGATAATTCAGTTCAAATACAAGCTATAGGTAATATTGAAATTGAATGATAAGGTTTAATAATAGATAAATGATAAAGGAAGTATTTAATAGATTCAGAATTCCTATTAAATATGAGGGCATAGTTTTATGGAAATCATTAAAAATGATAAAATCATTGCAGATGATAATAGGCTATGGGAAAGCTACTTTCAAAATAGAGATATAAAAACACGCAATAAAATTGTTGAAAAATACTCATATATCGTTAAAGTGATTGCTATGAAGATATGGGGTATGTATCATCAATATGGTGATGTTGAGGACATTGTAAATGAAGGTATCATAGCTTTAATAGATGCTGTAAGTAGATTTGATATATCAAAGGACATAAAGTTTGAAACATTTGCATCTATTAAAATTAGAGGTGCAATAATTGACTATGTTAGAAAACAGGCTTGGTCACCAAGACGTGTTAATAAAAATAGAAAGCTTATTGAAAGCGCAGATAAAGAATTAAAAATAAAGCTTGGTAGAACTCCTTCAGAACAGGAAATGGCAGAATATTTAAAGATTAGCACTACAGAATATAATAAAATGATCTTAGAGACAAGTAACACTAATTTACTTTCGTTTGAAGAGCTAATATCTGAGCTTTCATATAAATATTCAGCTAATTCTGATGATTTAACACCTGAAGATAACTATGTTAAGCAGGAATTAAAAACAGTATTAGTAGAAGCAATAAATCAATTAGATGAAAAGGAAAAGCTTGTTATATCCTTGTATTATAAGGATGAATTAAAGTTAAAGGAAATAGCTGAGGTAATGGAGATAAGTAATTCAAGAGTATCACAAATACACTCACAAGCAATTGGAAAGTTAAACAATATAATGAAAAGATATATTAGTTAATAACACAATTTCTAAATGATTTTAAAATATTTAAAATTACGGAAAGGATGAAATAAAAATGTCAAGAGGAATATTCACACTCGCTTCTGGGATGCTCACACAACAAAGAAAAATAGAGATTTCAAGTAATAACATGGCTAATATTAATACTGCTGGATATAAGAGAGAACAAGCAGTAACAAGTAATTTTGGTTCATTGTTAATACACAAATTAAAGCAAAATGGAGTTTATGAAACTGCAGAACCCTTATCAGAGGTATCATTGATTAGAATTATGGAGGACAGTAACACATATCATTCTCAAGGTACTTTAGATGAGACTGGTGGAGCATTTGATTTTGCTTTGATTGGAGAAGGCTTCTTTGCAATAAATAATAATGGAAATATTTTATATGGAAGAAACGGAAGCTTTAACTTAGATGAAGAAGGATATTTGATATTTGCAGATAAGGGTAGAGTTCAAGGTGAATATGGTGACATTTTTATTGGTACTGATAAATACGAGACTACAGATGATGGTAGTATCTTTGTAGATGATGAATTAATAGATAAAATAGCAATATACAATTTTGAGAATTATGCAAATTTAAATAAAGTATCAGAAGGTCTGTACACTTCGACAGATGAAGCTATTCTTATGGAAAATGCAGTGGTTAAAAAGGGCTGGATTGAACGTTCTAATGTCGATTTGACACAAGAGATGGCTGAAATAATAGCATCACAAAGAGCATTGCAATCAAACTCTCAAGCTCTTAAGATGTATGATATGATAATGGAAATAGAGTCAAACCAAATTGGAAGAATTAATTAATAACGGAGGATTAATATGATAAGAGCGTATTACACAGCGGTTGCTGGAGCTAAGACTTACCAGAAGCATTTAGACGTAATTTCAAATAACCTTGCTAATGTACAGACACAAGGCTACAAAGCATTAAAGGGAGAATTCTCCGATTTACTTTATACTAATGTAAGCCGTACTGGAGATAATCTTATGGTTGGTAGCGGTTCTAAACTGTTAAAGACAGATACTATATTTTCTGAAGGAGCCTTTTTAGAGACAGGTAAAGAAACTGACTATGCAATAGTTGGTGATGGATTCTTCTCAATACAAAAAGGTGATGAGATTTATTATACAAGAAATGGTGCTTTTACAGTAGCAGAATTTGATGGTGAGCTTTACTTAACACTAGATGGAGGATTTGTACTTAATAGTAATGAAGAGCCTATTATTTTAAATGAAGAAGTACAAGGAGAAGATTCAGAGCTTGGAAAAATCCCTGGTGTTACTAGGGTTACTAATAATTATGATTTAGAGAGAGTGGGAGACAGTTTATTTGCAATAGTAAACGAAGATGCTGAATATGAAATATTAGAGAACCCAGAGCTTATGGTAGGATATGTTGAGGGTTCAAATGTAGCTATGGTAAGTGAGCTAACTAATATGATTCAAGCTCAAAGAGCTTTTCAATTTAATTCAAGAATAATACAAGTTGCAGATGAAATAGAACAGACAATAAATTCTTTAAAATCATAAGTGATATTTAGAGGGGAGTGAGTTTATGTTCAATAATACTGATACAAATAATGCAGTAAAAACTAATAATACCCAGAATGAGACAGACCAGAAAAAGGATTATATATTTAATATTCTAGTGTCAGCAAATAGGTTACAGGCATTTTTAAGAGTTATTTTCTATGAAAAAGGAGCTAAAATAGATCCAAAGGATGTACTTGATGAAATAAGTAATCAAGGTATTAAGTACGGAATAAAAGAAGATGCTATTATTGCCTACTGTAATAAAGGTGAATATTATAAAGAACTAGTAGTAGCTGAAGGTGTACAGGTTGTTAATGGAAAAGATGCTAGACTGGAATATCATTTCAAAACTGATAACACTATTGAGTTTAAAGAAAAGGAAGACGGAACAGTAGATTTTAAA
>JBPOHM010000260.1:0-12235 GCA_052035585.1 Bacillota bacterium | reverse complement strand
CCATCCTCATAGCTCATATTATATAGCGCTGTAGTTAATGCATCTGCTAAGCCCGAGTCCTCACATATAATTGATACTGCATCAAAATAATTTGCAGGCATTAGAGTATCCTTATTGATAATATGGTGATATCTAACTCCATCTAGCATAAAATATCTTTGATAATTTCCACTAGAAACTAGACATTGTGTTTCAAGAGAAACATTAAAAACAAATGGCTTATCATCTTCCATCTTAGGATTTGTAAGACCAATATTCCATTTTGAGCCATCTGGCTTTGGTCCTACTGAACAAACATTACCCCCAACATTAACTAGGTATGATTTTAAACCTCTTTCTCTTGCGTGCTCTACAACCTTTTGTACTGAATATCCTTTTGCAATAGCTCCAACATCTAATCTCATATTTTCATCTGCAAGATATACAGTCATATTTTCTCTATTTATTATTAGCTTATCAATATCTATATGCTCAGCAGCAGCTTTTAATTCATCCATGCTTGGGATCGCAGCAAATTCTGGTTCTTCAATATTTCTTTCTCTATAGTCATGCCAAATTTTCAACACAGAACCAAAAGCAACATTTACATAACCATCTGTCTTTTCATACATTTCCTTTGCTAGTTCTAGCATATCAATAATTTTTTCATCAACCTTTACTTCTTTTTTTCCTGCATTATCATTTATTGTTTTTATATTATTAATACCTTCATAATTATTGTAAATATCAAATAATTTATGGTATATTTCTAAATCATCATGTATAAGTTGAATATTATCTTTAAAAGTATCTTGATCCACCTCATACCCAACAATAGTTGTCATTGTATCAAATAAGGTCAAAAATTGAGCCTCATATCTAGTTAGTTTATTTTGTTTACATGAAGTAAAAAGTGTTAATGTAATTGTGCATATTATTAAAATTAAAATAAATTTTTTCTTTTTCATCTTGACCTCGTTTGTTTAAATTTATCTACTTAAGAATACTACAAAAACACTCAAAAATCAAGAAAAATTTCAAATTAAAAGTGTTTAATAAATTGTATCTAAAAAAATATATTAAGCACATTAATATTAAAATATATATTTTTAGAAAATTTTATAAAATATATTTACAATCTTTTTTCACCCCTGTTATTAGAAAGGGAGTAATTTTATGAAAAAGAGAATATTTTCAACCACTATACTTGCACATACTACCAAGCAAGCTTCAATTATCTCATGGGGGAAAGGTATTGGTTGGAGCATTGAGACAAAACTAAATAAATGTAAAATCTTAATTGTGTTAGAAATAAAAGCACAGATTTTCAATTTTCATTAAAAATCTGTGCTTTTTATTTGCTAAATATAATATTTAATTATATTATTTTGCTG
Source organism: Bacillota bacterium (assembly GCA_052035585.1). Lineage (GTDB taxonomy): Bacteria > Bacillota > Clostridia > Tissierellales > Sedimentibacteraceae > UBA1535. The sequence goes on along the minus strand of JBPOHM010000260.1, from coordinate 10,862 downwards.
CTTTTTCTATTGCAGTGATTATATCACCAACGCTTACAGTTACAGAAGCTGTTAAGTCTGCTCCTGCTGGAGCTCCTTTTTCATTTAAAGCTATACCTTTAACTTCTGCTACAGTTTTTCCAACTACATATTGAGCAAAAGCTGCTGCTTGCTCGTTCCACTCTTTTTGGATTCCAGAAGCTTTCTTCATACCATAAGCATCACCAAGTTCGTTCTTAGATTTAACTTCTGCAGTTATATCACTTGTGATTTTACCAGCAGCGTTAAATTTAACTGTTCCTTGAGTTGCATCAACTATACAGCTTGTTATTTTTCCATCAGCTCCTGTTGTTACAACTGTGTAGTAGCTGTAAGCTTGAGCTTGACCGTCTTTTTCAGCTGTAGCATCTGCTGATTTAGCTATAGTTGTCATAGTTCCAAGACCTAATTTGTCTCCAGCTTTAGCACCTATTTCTTGTGCATTTGCAATTGCTTTTTCAATAGCATTTACATATCCACCGATACTTACTGTAACTGAAGCTGCTAAATCTGCATCTGATGGAGCTCCCTTTTCATTTACAGCTATACCTTTAACTTCTGCTGCAGTTTTTCCAACTACATACTTAGCTAAAGCTGCTGCTTGCTCGTTCCACTCTTTTTTGATGCTAGATGCTTTTAACATACCATAATCAGTTCCTAATTCGTTTTTAGATTTAACTACTGTAGCTAAATCAGTTAAAACTTTTCCAGCTGTAGAGAAGTTAACTTTTGTTTGTACAGCATCAATAATACATTCTACTATTTTGCCGTCTTTGTCAACTGTTACTGCTACTACTGTTGAATCAATTCGTGCTAATCCATCTTTTTCTCCAGCTTCTGTTGATTTTGCATTAGATGTTATTACTGCAAAACCAGTTTTTAAAGCTTCAGCTGTTGCTGGAGTGTTTGTTCCTTGATTGTTTTCTCCACTTGGAGTTTTGCTGTCATTGTTCTTAGGTGCATTGTTAGTACATCCAACTAACATCACTATTACAAGAACTAGGCTTAAAGCCATTAATAATTTTTTGTTCATTTTAGATTTCCCTTTCTTTTCTAAATTTTTGACAATCTTTGTCATGTGATTTTTTTACCTATCTCAAAATAAAACCTTTTACAATTTTAACCTGAGATAAATTTTATTTTAAACCAAGCCCTTTTAGGGCTGGTAAAATAAACCTCAATATTATGGATGTTACCACACCAGCTATTACACCAAATATTATTAGTGGTGGTAGATAAAACCATAGATTTACTTCCTTATAGATAAAGGAAACTGCTATAAATTGTCCAATGTTATGAAATATTGCTCCAAAAATGCTCAATATTAAATATGATATTTTATCCTTGAATATAAACATAAGTATTATCATAATTAATATAGATAGCATTCCTCCACTAAAGCTTAGAAAGCCTGCGACAGCACCTCTTGTCATAAAGACAAACATTGCTTTTAACACTACTATACTTATTGCAGATGAAGCTCCTATGAAAAATAGAGTATACATTACTACTATATTTGCAAACCCAAACTTTATTCCAGGTACAGGTATAGGAATTGATGGCAATGAGTTTTCAATTAATGACATTATCAGTGCCAATGCAAATAGTATTGCTGTCAGAACTAATTTTTTAGTTTTACTTATATCATTTGATTTATTTTGATAATTCATAATTTTAGCTTTCTAATATTAGTTTTTTTTGTAACAATTAATTACAGTTTAATTGATTAAACTTATTTTTGTAAAATTAATTGCCTATTATCATATCAACGTCATTATCGTTTGAATCATTAGCAGATACAACCTTCAAAATTAGCTTATTAGGTAAGCAAGCTGCTGTTGATCCTATATGTTTAAGTCTGCCTGTATTTATACATACCTTATCTGGACAATCAGACTCTTCAAATCTTATTGAGCCATCCTCATATAAATGAAAAACAACATGTTCATTTTGAGGTAAACTAAATGTTTTATCAACCTTTTCATTTAAAGGTATAGTTGCTATCAATTCAGATTCGTAATATATTTCAGCCTTAGCCTCTTTAGTACTATTCTTCTTATTATATACATCATATACAAGATACAGGGCTAACGAAAACAACAATATTAAAATGATAATTATTATATCTTTCTTTTTAGCAAATTTCATCATCTAAACAACCCACATAGAAAAATCGTTAAACAATTTACATTCATAATTATAAGAAAATTCTTTATAGAATATATAAAAGTTGTCGATTTTTCTTGCTTTTCATTAAAATACTTGATATTTTTTTGTACTGGTATTATCGATAGTAAAAATATCAAGTGTATTGGTGGTAAAACCTTGAAGACCACCATAGCTATAGTAGCAATATAAGTTATGTAATATAACATAGCAAATAATTTTAAAGATTTCTTGCCAATGTAATAAGGCAATGTATGTCTTTTAACCTCTATGTCTTTTTCTAAATCACAAATATTATTTGCTAGCATTATATTTGCTGTGGCACATACTGGTGTCACTGATAATAGTATTACCTTTAGTATGGGTAATATATTTATTTTTAAATTTATTGAATAATCAACAAATTGCAAATCAATATAAGTGCCCTTTGGCATATTAATATACAACAGTATAAATGGAATAAAGAATCCATAAAATATTCCTGAGAATATCTCACCTAAAGGCTGTCTTGATATTGGTAATGGTCCAAATGTGTAAAACACACCGCATAAAAAGCATATACCACCCAATATCAAAACAACTAAATCAGTAGCAACGGCCAAGTAAATGCCAAGTATTATGCTTATAACAAGCATAATTATTATTATTGTTAAAGCAGTTTTTCTGTCAAATTGTAAGGTTTGATGATTTGTTTTAGTGTCAATATAGTTATTAATTGCTGTTGTAGCCAAATCAATTAGAAACATAGCTAGAAAGAATACTATAGTTAGCTTAATATTTATTTCTTGCTTAAGATAAAACAAGTAAGCAATAGTCATTATAAAAGCATATAAGCTAGTAATTTTTGTTCTAATCTCTACGTAATCTAAAAAGCGTTTTAACAATTGTTTCTACCTTACTTTCCTTCCACCTTCAAGCTTTCTTTTTTCAATCCATAGAAAGCCTTGTCTAAAATCTGCATTAAATTAAATCTCTTTTCTTCTGTCATATCTATAGAGTCAATAACTTTTGTAAATTTATTATAATATTTTTTAGAAATCATCTTTGTGAAATCAAGCCCACCAGCATTTAAAACAGCTTTATTGAGCTCTTGTCTATCAAGAAGTCCTTCCTTTGCTTTGTTCTTTACATCCTCATTATTATAGAACGTGTATATCAAAGGCAAAGTAATAACTCCCTGCTCATAATCTGATTGTACATTCTTTTTAGCTATTATTTCATCAACCTCAAAATCTATACAATCATCAGTTAGTTGAAAAATCATTCCTAAATACTTACCAAGCTTACAATAACTATTTAAAATTTCTTTATCTTTTTCAACTAAAATTGCACCACCATAAAAAGCTGCTTCAAACAAAGCCGCTGTTTTACCGCTAATTATGCTAAAATAACGATAAAAAGATATATTCATATTGCCATTATTTGCATGCTGTCTTAATTCTCCCATACAAATTTGTTCAACATATGATGGCATATTAAGCTTTAAAAACTCATCCTTGTTATCTACTGAAGCTGCAAGTCTAAGTGCTGCGGCTAGTAAATAATCACCACAAATAACAGCTGTCTTTTTACCATATTTTTTTTGTAATGTAATCACTCCTCTACGAAGTGATGCATCATCCATAACATCGTCATGAACAAGTGTAGCTAAATGCAATATCTCAATAGCAGAAGCAAAAGTGATAGCATTTTGATTTATCTTATTTTCATTGTCCATTGCACATACTAGCAAAGCCCAAGCTCTAATAAACTTGCCATTACTTTTTGTTAAATGCTGTGTATAAGTTCTTATAACAAATGGAGCATCTAACAAAATCTTGTCAACTGTTTTTTTAGTTTGCTCAAACGCACTAGTAAGTGAATATGATGTTTCTTCATTGTTTTTGTCTAAGCTAAACATGTAGTTTTACCACTTTCTTTCTGTTTTTCTTTAGGAATGTTTTACTATATATTAATCGTGATATAAATACCATTTCTTTGCAAATTTAACATTTTTCCATTTTTTCTTTAAGAAAGGCATTACATAATAATCTAATCCAAATACTCTTCCGCCACCAATTAGTACAGCTATTCCAGCGAAAATCATCCAGAAAGTGCTTAAGTATAATCCAGTTGTACAAACAAACATAAATTGTAATACTAAAGATACTCCTGAAGAAAGCATATTGAATAGTCCACCAATTAAAGCTAAGCCTATTAATATCTCTATAATAACTATAGTACATTGCATAAACACTTGCATGCTATCACTACTTAATATAACATTATCAACAAACCAGTTCATTATAGGCATATTAATTTTAAATGCATAATCAGCTAATTTTGATTCAGCTAATGTTTTACCACTAACAAACATTGCATCAAATAAGCCTAATATATTAAAGTTGAATATTGCAGTTCCTTGAGCAACAGCCTCTCCAGCTGCTTGTGTAGAAGAAGCAACAGCATCTGCAACACCTGTAGCACCTGCAGCAGCATCTGCAACACCATATACTATACCATCAAACCATGCTTTTGCGCCACCGAAAAATCCTTCTAATTTTGGACTATTCATCCAGCCCTCAACGATTTTTAATATACCCTCAAACAACCAAACAGCACCTAACCATATTCTTAGGAATACTAGTAAGAAGCTTGGAGTTTTGTTTGAGAAATGTCCTCCAACGAAGCTTCTATCATGTCTGATAGTGAAAAATTCATGTTTAATATAACTAAATATCTTATTCCATCCAAGAACTTGTACAAAATATATGATATTGATAAAATGCTTAGCAAACATTGCAAGGAATGAAGGAAGGTTAAACATTTTGTTTGGTAATCCAACTCTTGCAACACCATAACGTCCACCTATACATACCATAACTCCATGGAAGCTAGGCTTGTACTCTTTCATTTCTTTCTTACCTGTTATTGCACTAACAATGTTATGTGCAGCAGTTTCAGCACTTTGCTCACAGTTTTCAACCATTTGTGGTACTGGAGCAGTTTCACCTTCAGGTATGAACATCATGTTGTCACCAACAACATAAACTTCTTCTCTTTCAAGAGTTCTTAAGAACTTATCTACTTTAATACGACCTCTACCAGCTGATTCTAAAACCTCAGCAGCATTTTTCGTAACGTCAGCACTTTCAATACCAGCTGTCCATACAACAGTACCAGCAGGATATTTTGTAACAACATCATTTGCTTTAAGTTCGATGAAGTCTTCGCCTATACCTACAACGCCAGTTCCAAACTTTGTTGTAACTCCCATTTTAGCAAATCTTTTTTCAACTTTTTGTGAAAGCTTTTCTGGTAATATTGGCACTGGTCTTGGTAATACGTCTACGTCACAAATTGTTACTAGATCTCTATCTATTCCAAATTTATCACATAGTATAGGAGCATATTCTGCAAGTTCTCCAGCAAGCTCAACACCTGTAAATCCAGCTCCAACTATATAAAAAGTAAGTAATCTTTTCTTTTTCTCTAGGTTTGGTTCACTAGCAGCTAAACGGAACATATCAAAAATTCTGTTCTTTAGAATTACTGCATCTTCATATGACCATAGCTTATATGAATATTCTTCAGCGCCTTTTGTACCAAAATATGTTGGTTTTGATCCAGCGGCTAAAACTAAGTAATCATATGAATAAGTAGCTTCTCCACCTATTAATTGTTTGTTTTCAAAATCAATTTTTGAAATACTGTCAAGTACTACATTAACATTTCTTCCTGCAAATACTTTGCTTAAGTTAATACGAACACTTTCCTCATCAACTCTATTTGCTGCTACTTCATGAAGCTCTGTTAACATTGTGTGATAAGAATTCTTGTCAATAATTGAAATTTTTACATCTTCTTTTTTTAATCTTTTCGCTAGTTTCTTTGCAGTTAGAATACCTGCATAACCAGCTCCTAATACAACGATATTTTTCAATGTTATCTTCCTTTCTTTATGAGTCCTTTTTTTTCAACATAATATATTTACCCTATTTGATATTTTTTAAACATTTAATAGGTTATAAATATATTCTGTATTTTTATAAAAATGCAGATAAGTTATTATACATTATAAATTTTATTTTGACAATTTATTTTTTTTTTAACGATATAGTTATTTTTTTGACATTTAATTTCCTTAATTTGGGTTTATTTATTGACTTTTTATAATATAATAGATATAATGAAATCATAGTAATATGAACATCTATACTAAAGCTGCATAGTACACTTTTAAAATTTTTATTATGCATAATTTATGCAAAAATTTCTTAATATTGTCCATAGGAGGAAAATATGTTAAAAATTGTTAATTACTCAAAAAGCTATAATCAAAATGTTAAAGCAGTTGATAACCTTAGCTTACATGTTCAAAAAGGTGATATTTTTGGATTTATTGGGCACAATGGTGCTGGAAAAACAACTACAATTAAATCTATAGCTGGTATTCTGGATTTTGATGAGGGAGAAATCTTTATTGATGGTAAATCAATAAAAAGTCATGATATAGAATGCAAGAAAATAATGGCATATATACCAGATAATCCAGATTTATATTTATTTATGACTGGAATAAAATATCTTAATTTTATAGCAGATATATATGATGTTCCTGTTAAGGACAGAGAAGAAAGAATTAAAAAATATTCAGATGCATTTGAACTAACTAAAGACTTGGGAGATCCTATAGCTTCTTATTCTCATGGTATGAGACAAAAGCTTGCTTTAATCTCAGCCCTTATTCATGAGCCAAAGCTTTTACTTTTAGACGAACCATTTGTAGGACTAGATCCTAAAGCATCCTTTACATTGAAGGAAATCATGAAGGATATGTGTCAAAAAGGTAGTGCAATATTTTTCTCAACTCATGTTTTAGATGTTGCAGAAAAGCTATGTAACAAGGTAGCTATAATTAAGGACGGAAAATTAGTAACAACTGGAAACATGAGTGATGTTAAGGGAAATAGCTCTCTTGAACAAATTTTCTTAGAGTTGGTGGACCATGAGTAAGTTTTTATTACTTGTAAAAGTCAATTTACAAGCTATTCTAAATCCGTCTAGAATAGCAAATTCAGGATATGCAAAAGATAATAAAAAAGGTTTTATGGCTATATTTTTAGTAGCATTTATAGCTATTACCCTATTAGGAACTTCAACCCTATACATGTATTTATTAGGTGATGCTTTAAGCTCAGTTGGAATGATTGATTTACTACCACTAATTGGAATGATAGCAGCATCAATTATTATATTAATGACAGGGCTTTATCAAACACAAAGCTACCTGTTTTCTGCTAAGGATATGGATATGCTCTTGTCATTTCCTGTACCAAAATGGTCAATAATGCTTAGTAAAATTTCAACACTGTACATAGAAAATCTAATATTTTCAGCTATAGTAATAATCCCAGCAGGAGCTATATATAATTACTTTTCTAATTGTTCATTTATATTTTGGATATTTTATATAATTGGTTTTTTACTAATACCATTATTTCCACTTATAATTGCGACAATAGTGGGTTATTTGTTGGGTCTTATTAGCTCAAAATTTAAGTTTAAAAATCTCGCTGTTATAATATCAAGTCTTTTAGTAATACTTTTAACCTTTATTATATCCTTTAATATAGATAATTTTTTAATGGATATTGTTAATAGTATAAAATCAATACAAGAGCTATATTTTAAAATATATTTTCCAGCAGAGTATTTTTATAAGGCATTCATTAATTACAGTATATTAGATTTAATTATATTTGCCTTATTATCAATATTACCATTTATTATTTTTATAGCTATTTTATCAAAATTTTATCTTGGTATTATTACACAGCTTAATTCTAGCAGGAAAAGCTCTAACTATGAACATAAGAGTTTAAAAAGCTCAAGTAAAACTATAGCTATATACAAGAAGGAGTTAGGAAGATACTTTTCATCACCAATATACGTACTAAACACTGGTATAGGAGTATTAATGCTAATCATTTTAGCTATTGCATCATTATTCCTAGACACTAGTACAATGGCTGAAATTTTAAGCATTCCAGGAGCTGAAGGTATGATTTCACAGGCTGTACTTGCTGCAATGTTCTTCATGATTATGTTAACAGCAACATCAGCATCATCTATATCTTTAGAAGGTATGAATTTATGGATATTAAAATCATCACCTATTGAAATTTGGGATGTTTTTAAAGCTAAGATTTATGTGAACTTAACAATAATATTACCTTTAACTTATATAAGTATAGCTATATTCTCAATAAGCTTAGGCTATACTTTACCAATGATTATAATAACATTACTAGCTACTACATCAGCTGCTTTATTTACTTCTATTTTTGGATTAACTGTAAATCTACTATTTCCTAAATTAGATTTTACATCTGATGTTCAGGTTGTTAAGCAAAGCTTAAGTACGATGATTTCAATCTTTGGTGGCATGATAATTACTGGAGTTTTAACTATGCTATATGTAGTAAAGCTTAATGAGATATTAACTTTTGAAATTTATGTATTATTGGTATCTGTTGTATTGATTATTGTTACTTTATGCTGTATAATGTTCTTAAATAAAAGAGGAAAAGAAATTTTCAAAAAACTATAATATTTAGTATTCAAAGAATCCGAAGGATTCTTTAAATGGAAAACTATAATATTGCAAAATAATAATTTAGTTTTACTATACTAAGAATCCGAAGGATTCTTCAAATGGAAAATTAAAATATTACGAAGTAATATTTTAATTTTCCTATATTAACAGCAAAAGAAATGAGGAATTTAAATGCTTGTTTTAGCAAATGACGAACTTAACATAGAATTAAATCAATTTAAACTTTCATCAAGAGTGTCTCATCCAGAGAATTCACAAATAAAGGTTGGAAATGAGATTATTGGTGGTAAAAAGCTTGCAATTATAGCAGGTCCATGCTCAGTTGAAAGTAAAGAGCAAATTTTGGATATAGCAAAAAGTGTAAAAAAGCTAGGTGCTGGTTTTTTAAGAGGTGGAGCTTTTAAACCAAGAACTTCTCCATATAGCTTTCAAGGATTAGAGGATGAAGGACTTGAATTTTTAAAGGAAGCTAAAAAAATTACTGGTCTTCCTATAATTACAGAGCTTACATCATTAAACTACCTTGATGAATTTGTTGAAAATGTTGATATAATTCAAGTTGGTGCTAGAAATATGCAGAATTTTGATATGCTAAAGCAATTAGGCAAGATTAAAAAGCCTATATTATTAAAACGTGGCTTAGCTTCAACTATAGAAGAATTTCTTCTATCTGCTGAATATATAATGGCTGGTGGCAACGAAAATGTTATATTATGTGAACGAGGTATAAGAACCTTTGAAGCATATACAAGAAACACATTGGATATAAGCTCAATACCAATAATTAAGAAGCTTAGTCACTTGCCTGTTATAGTAGATCCAAGCCATGCTTCTGGTATTTGGTGGTTAATTGAGCCATTATCAAAGGCAGCTATTGCCGCAGGAGCAGATGGTTTAATAATAGAGGTTCATAATCAACCTGAAAATGCTCTAAGTGATGGAGAGCAATCTATAAAACCAAAACGATTTGAAGAGCTTATGCACTCAATATCAAAAATTGCAGAAATAGAAGATAGAGAAATTTAATAAAAAAATAGAACCAAGCTCACTTGATTAATTTCAGTGAGCTTGATTTAAAAGATTGAAGGTATTAATAAATGAAAACTGTTAAGATAGATTTATATGAAAACTCATATGATATTCTAATTGAAAATGGTCTTTTAGAAAGTATTGCCGATAAAATAAGACTTGTATATGAGGGTAATAAAATTGCCATTATAACTGATAGCAATTTACATAATATTTATGGAAATGACTTATTTAATAAACTTACTAAAGCCGGCTTTAAGGTATTTTTTATCGTTATAGAGCCTGGAGAATTAAGTAAATCCTTTAATACCTTAGAAAATATCTATAATAAGCTAGTATCAGAGGGTATTACAAGAACAGACTTGATATTAGCCTTTGGTGGCGGAGTTGTAGGTGATGTTGCAGGCTTTGCTGCTTCAACCTATCTTAGAGGAGTACCTTACATTCAAGTGCCAACAAGCCTATTAGCACAGGTTGACAGCAGTATAGGTGGTAAAACAGCAATTAACTTAAGCTATGGAAAAAATCTTGTTGGCTGCTTTTATCAGCCTAAGCTTGTGCTTATAGACACTAATGTTTTAAATACTTTAGATGAAGAATATATCAAAGATGGAATGGCAGAGATTATAAAGCATGCTTGTATAGATGATGAAGAGTTTTTTGAGTATTTAAATAAGTTGAATTTAAGTAGTCTTCCTTTACATTTTGAGGATATTGTTTATAAGAATTGTATTATAAAGAAAAAATATGTTGAAGAGGATGAAAGAGATACTGGTAAAAGAATGATATTAAACTTTGGACATACCATAGGACATGCTATAGAAAAATATTTTAATTATAAGCAAATTACACATGGGCAGGCTGTAGCAATTGGTATGTATAATATATGCTTAGAAAGCGAAGAATCTGGCTACACTGAAAAAGGAACAAGTCAAAGAATAAAAGAAATATTGATTAAATATGGTCTTAGCTATGAGCTACCAGACATGGATCTGTATAAATTTGAAAAAATAATTAGAACTGATAAAAAGAATATGTCTAATATATTAAA
>JBPOHM010000213.1:0-1570 GCA_052035585.1 Bacillota bacterium | reverse complement strand
CTAATTCAAGATGATGGTTTAACAAAGTAATACTTCCGCAAATTATTAATATTATTTTTTATATACTAACATAATAAAATTATACGTTAATAATTAAATATAGCATTAACAGCGGAAGCGACAAGATACCGCAGACAATTAAGTCTTTCGTTTAAGAGCAACCTCCCATCTCTTAACACTTTACGCATCTTATCCACTCTGTTTAATTCAGAATAAATCATAACATGAATTTCGAAAATTGTCACTAAAAATTTTTAACTTTATAGGAACTTTTTATACATTTAATTGTCTAAATAAATATAAAATATATTTAATATATAGGAGGCTAAGATGAGTAAGCGTTTGATAAAAACCTTGTCGCTTTTACTGGTTGCAATTATGCTTTTTTCTAATGTAGCAGTATTTGCAGATAGTATGGATTTTTTAAAGAGCAGATTGATTAATATGCCAGTAATTAAGGAATATGTTAAAACAGGCAAAATCACTGAGATAAATAAAGATTCATTTACTATTGGAGAAAAATTATATAAATCAAAGTTTAAAATAACTAATAAAACTACTATATTGGCTGCTGATGGTACTAAAATCAAGTTTTCAGATTTAAAAAAAGATATGAACGTAGAAGTAGTATATAATAAACAGTCAATGGATAAAAAGGATAAGGTTAATACAGCTATAAGTATTAAAGTTATCAAAACTGCAGATGTAAAGGCAGAAATTAAAAATGCTATAATTGATAAAATAACAGTAAACACTAAAAATGAGACAACAATTACGATAAATTATGAAACAATTGATAGTAAAAATAAGGTTGTAAAAAATTCTATGAAATTGCTTCCTGATAAGGATACCAAGATTTATAACCAAAATGGAGAGCTTGTAAAATTAACAGCCTTAAAGGAAGGCATGACTGTAAATGTGAACATTCAACAAAAATAACAAAGGCTGCTGTTCCACAAGCATATGTTTATAAAATTACTATAGTTAAGGAAAAGGATGAAACTCAGGTTACAGAATCAAAAATATTGAAGCATTATAAAAGCAATAATAAATCATATATCTTAGTTGGAGAAGCAGATAAAATTGGCACACAAATTTTATTTATTCTTGATGATAAGGCTGTTATTAAGAATAAGTATAATCAAGTTATTGCATTTGAAGATTTGAAGGTTGGCTTAAATATAAAAGTAGTGCATTCAAAGGCAATGACAAAGAGCTTACCACCTCAATCTACTGCTTATTCAGTTCAAGTGCTAGATGATTTAAATGTAGAATTTATTGAAGATGCAGTAATTGATGAAATAAATGTTAGTAGCAAAACAGTTACTGCAAGCTATGAAGTAAAGGTTGGCACGAGATATCAGGAGTGTTTAGTTATTCTTTCTATAGATAACAACACAAAGATACTAGATAAAAACGGAAAAGCTATATCATTAAAGGACCTAAAGGTTGGAATGCTTATAGATATTAAGCATGAATTTTTAGCTATATTAAGTTCACCTCCAAAAACCTATGCATATAGAATAAGTGTTGTGAACAATCAAGTGCCAGTAGATGATGATTGTGAGAT
>JBPOHM010000304.1:0-10848 GCA_052035585.1 Bacillota bacterium | reverse complement strand
AAATTTTTAATTAAGAAAAAGATAAATATTAATGATAAATTAGATTTAATTTTATATTTTATTGATCAGACATTACATTTTATTGCAATTTTTATTGTTGTAGGTATAATGTATTATAAATCAGAACATATTACTTATATTAAATTTTTTCAATATTTATTAAATAACATAACACTTAGCAGTGAGCAAATTTTTTCTTGGATACTTAATATTTTAATTATAATTAATCCAATTAGTATAACAATAAAGAAAGTTTTATATCCTTATAGGGCTAAAGAGGAAGAAGTAAGTGGATATCCTAATGCGGGAGCTCTTATAGGAAAATTAGAACGCTGTATAATCTTATTATTTCTTTCAATCGGACAATATTCAGCTATAGGATTTGTACTTACTGCAAAATCAATAGCAAGATACAATAAAATTGTTGATGAACCTAAATTTTCAGAGTATTATTTGTTAGGTACGCTTTTAAGTGTATTATTAGTTATAGTATCTTATCTTTTTATTTCAATTATAAAATGATTCATCCTAGAGTGAATCATTTAAAAAGATTCATCCTAGAGTGAATCTTTTTTGATAATACGTTATTTATAAGTACATATAAATTTGTTATTTAGATAGGAGAGAAAAATGTCAAAATTAAAATATGGTATAATGGGGGGAAGCTTTAACCCAATCCACAATGCTCATATTCGTATGTCAGAGGATGTTATGAAGGCTCTTAGCTTGGATAAGGTTATATTTATTCCTACGGGTATTCCACCACATAAAAAAATTGAAAATATTGAATCTTATCATAGACTTGAAATGACTAAATTAGCTGTTGCTGGAAATGATAAATTTGAGGTTTTTGATATTGAAATATTAAATCAAGGAACTAGCTTTACTGTTGATACTGTAGGAAAGCTGAAAATAGTTTATCCTGATATAGAGTTCTTTTTTATAACGGGTGCTGATTCTATTATAGATATACCAAAATGGAAGGATCCTGATAGGTTGATGTCCTTATGCAAATTTGTTTGTGTAAAAAGACCTTATTACACAGAAGATTTAGAAAGCAAAATACAAGACATAATAAAAAAATTTGGTGGGGAAGTAATAATTGTAGAGGGATCAATGCTTGATATATCATCAACTCAGATTAGAACAATGATAAAAGCTGGTAAGTCAATTGAGGATATGGTTCCAAAAGAGGTTAATCGATATATAATTGATAATAAATTGTATGTTTAGAAATTAATGAGCAGGATGATAAAATGAAGGATATAGAATATATAAAAGAAGATTTAAAGAAATCAATTGGTGAAAAGCTATATGGTCACTGTGTTAATGTAATGAATACAGCTGTTGATTTAGCTGATTTTTACAAGGTGGATGTTGAAAAAGCACGTTTAGCAGGACTATTGCATGATTGTGGAAAATTGATAAATCAAAGGATTGGTAACTTAGAGCATGCTGGATTAGGTGCTGAAATAGCAAAAAGTAAATATGAAATAGCAGATGAAGAAATATATAATGCTATTTTATATCATACAACTGGAAGAGTAAACATGACAACTCTTGATAAAATAATTTATATAGCAGATAAAATTGAACCAAACAGAAAATATGATGGTGTTGATGAACTAAGAGACTTAGCGTATTCCAATATAGATAAGGCTATTATAAAGTCCTTCGAAAATACCTTTGATTATCTAAAATCTAAGGACATTGAGATTGATAAGCAATCTATTGATAGCTATGAATATTTAAAAAAGCAAGTTAATGCAAGTTAATAAATTTATGATTCTTCTTAAGAGTTAAAGGTTAAAATAGTGACTTTTAACTCTTTATAAATCACTATATAAAATTAATTTAAAAATATAAAGTGATTTATTTTTTTGTAGATAATTTGTCTGTTTTGTGGTAAACTTATTTGAAAAGATTTTAAGGAGAACTAGAAATTAATGATTAATATTGGACCACATTTATCAATAACAAAGGGTTTTTATAAGACTGCTCAAACAGCCTTAAGTATAGATAGCAATACATTTCAGTACTTTCCTAGAAATCCTAGAGGTGGAGCAATTAAGGACTTGGATTTAGAGGATGTAAAAAAATTTAAGGAGTTTATTGAAGCTAATAATTTTGCACCAATCTTGTGCCATGCTCCATACACATATAATCTTTGTTCAGCTTCAGAGGACACTAGAAATTTTGCTCGTATGGCATTTAGACAGGATTTAGAAAGACTAGAACTATTACCAGTACATTTATATAATTTTCATCCCGGAAGTCATGTTGGACTTGGTATAGAAAAGGGAATAGAATATATTGTTGAAATACTAAATGAGGTTATAACAGAGGATATAACTTCTACTATATTGCTTGAAACTATGTCAGGCAAGGGCTAAGAGGTAGGAAGTAAGTTTGAAGAGCTAAGAAGTATAATAGATGGTGTTAAATATAATGAAAAAATAGGTGTTTGCATGGATACATGCCACATATTTAGTGCCGGATATGATATAGTTAATAATTTAGATTCAGTTATAGATGAATTTGATAAAATTATAGGACTTGATAGATTAAAGGCTATTCACTTAAATGATAGCATGATGCCATTTGGTAAAAATAAAGACAGACATGCTGAGATAGGTAAGGGCGAAATAGGTATAGATGCCCTAATTAGATTTATAACTCATCCTAAATTAAATGATTTACCATTTTTCTTGGAAACTCCTCTAGAGGATGATGAACACAAAGAAGAAATTAAAATGATTAAGGAATTAATTAAATAAGAAAGACGGAGAAAGAAATAAAAATGATAGATACAAAAAAATTAGACAAACTTTTACTAAAGGTTGAAAAGCCTGCAAGATATGTAGGTACAGAACTAAATGAAGTAATTAAGAATAAAGAGGAAATGGATTTAAGATTTGCTTTTGCTTTCCCTGATACATATGAGGTTGGTATGTCCCATCTTGGTATGCATATATTATATAATCTTTTAAACTCACAGAAAAATATTTGGTGTGAAAGAGTATTTGCACCATGGCTTGATATGGAAAATGTATTAAGAGAAAATAATATTCCTCTATTTGCACTTGAAAGTAAGGATGATTTAAAGGATTTTGATATAATTGGATTTACTTTGCAATATGAGATGAGCTATACAAATATATTGAACATGTTAGATTTAGCTAATATTCCTGTTCGTTCAAAGGATAGAGATGATAGCATGCCTTTGATAATAGCAGGAGGTCCATGTGCATTTAATCCTGAGCCACTATATAATATAATTGACCTATTTACTATTGGAGAATCTGAAGAGCTAGTACTTGAATTAACTGATTTATATATACAAAAGAAAAAAGAAGGCTGGTCTAAGGATGAATTCTTAGAAAAAGCTGCACAGATAGAAGGAGTGTATGTTCCTAAGTTTTATTATGTAGTATATAATGAGGATGGAACAATAAAGGAAAGAAAATCACTAAATCCTAATGTACCAGAAACTATAAAGCGTAGAATTATCAATGACATGGACAAGAGTTATTTCCCTGAGAAAATGGTTGTTCCATATATTGACACTGTACATGATAGAGTAGTTTTAGAGATTCTTAGAGGCTGCTTAAGAGGCTGTAGATTCTGTCAAGCCGGTATGCTATATAGACCATTTAGAGAGAAGAGTGTAGATACATTATTAACTCAAGCAAATAATCTTATAGAATCTTCAGGACATGAGGAAATATCATTATCTTCGCTTAGCTCAAGTGATTATTCATGTATAGGAGATTTAGCAACAAAGCTTCTTGAGCAGTATGAGCAAAGAAATATTGGTATATCTTTACCATCTCTAAGACTTGATACTGTTGGCTTTGATTTAATAGAGAAGCTTCAAGAGGTTAAAAAATCTGGTCTTACATTTGCACCAGAAGCAGGATCTCAAAGATTAAGAGATGTTATAAATAAAAATCTAAGTGAAGAGCAAATATTAAAGCCTGTTAAGACTGCCTTTGATTTAGGCTGGTCAACAGTTAAGCTTTACTTTATGATAGGATTGCCAACAGAAACAATGGAAGATGTGATGGGAATCAAGGATTTAGCATACAAAATTAAGGACTTATTCTTTGATAGAGAGCGCGAAAAAATTAAGGGTAATCTGAAGGTTACATTAAGCGCTGCTTGCTTCGTTCCAAAGCCATTTACACCTTTCCAATGGGTTGCTCAAAACACAATAGATGAGTTCTATGATAAGGCTAAGAAGCTTGATAGAGAAATAAAGGATAAGAAATTAGTATTTAATTATCATGCACCACGTATAAGCTATTTGGAAGCAGTTTTTGCTAGAGGAGATAGAAGAATTGCTGATGTTTTAATTAGAGCATGGGAAAAGGGCTGTAAATTTGATGGATGGAGTGAATGCTATAAGCACAATACCTGGATTGAAAGCTTTGAAGAGCTAGGTGTAAATCCAGACTTTTATGCTACAAGAGAAAGAGATATTACAGAAAATCTACCTTGGGACTTCATAGATATTGGTGTAGATAAAAGCTTTTTGATTAATGAATATAAGCTAGCTCTTAGTGAGAACACTACCCCAAATTGCAGAGAAAAATGCAGCAATTGTGGAATTAACAGAAGAAATGTAGGGGGTGTATGTAAACGTGTTTAAAATATTATGTAAATATACAAAAACAGGTAATTTAAAATTCATATCGCATTTAGATATTTTAAGACTTATGCAAAGGGCTATTAATAGAGCAGGGCTCCCAGTGAAGTATTCAGAGGGCTTTAATCCTCATATGAAGTTAGCCTTTGGATTCCCTTTATCTCTTGGAGTTGAGAGTATTGGGGAGTACTTTGAGTTAGAATTAGCTGAGAAGCTAGATGTAGAGAAAATTGTAGACGCACTTAATGCAGTATTACCAAATAAAATGAGAATAGTTGGAGCTAAATATTATGAGGGTAAGGAATCACTTATGTCTATCTCTAATTATGCTGCATATTTAATAGATATTGAAACAGATTGTCTCGATATAGAATTTTTAAATAGCTTGTTATCAAAAATAGCAAATGAAGGATTAACTTATACAAAGGAAAAAATGAATAAGTCTAAGAATAAGCTTGTTACTAAGGAGCTTAATACAAAGGACTTTATTCATTATGCAAATGCTAAAATATTCAATAGCAACAAAGAAGAAAATAAGACATTAATTAAGGCTAAGCTAGAGGTAGTATTTAAGACCTCTGGTGAAGGTAGTATGAAGGTTTCTGACTTTGTAAAGCTACTTGAAGAAAATGGCGTAAAATTTGACTATTATACTGCAATGAAAATTGAGACATTAGATGTAAATTTAAAACCGATTATATAAATTTAGGGTATTTTTGAAGGTGGTGAAGTATGAAACAATTAATTATTAGCAATTCATTTTCGTTTGAAAAAGCAGCTATGCTTATAGATGGAAGCTTAGATTCGTTTTTTTATGAAAATAACAATGAAGACAGATGCTTAGGAAATATTTATAAGGCTAAGGTTGTTGATATACTACCAGGTATGCAGGCTGCATTTATTGATATTGGACTTCAGAAAAATGCTTATCTATATATAGATGAATTGCTATCTGAAAAAACCATTTCTGAGAAAAACCTAAATAGAAAAGAAACATATAATATTAATGATATTATTAAAAAAGGTGAAGAGCTGATGGTTCAAGTTATAAGAGAACCAATTGGTGAAAAATACATCTCTGTAACTACTGATATCACTATAGTTGGAAAGCATCTTATTGTTGTACCTAAGCATAATAAGGTGAGTATTTCTAAGAAAATTAAAAGTAATTTAGTTAAGAAAAAGCTTCTTGACATTGGCTCAAAAATAATGCAGGAAAACTATGGTATAGTAATGAGAACCTCTGCTATTGATGTATCTGAAGAAGCTCTTAAAGAGGAATATAATATATTATTAAAAAGCTACAAAAAAATTGAGCAAGAATTTGGATATTCATATGCTCCAAAGCTACTCAAAAAAAGTGATAGCCTTATTGAAAAGCTATTTATTGAGTATATGAATGAAAGTGTTGATGAAATTTATGTTGAAAATGAAGAGGTTAAGAAGATTATAAATAATCTCTTATTAAAATATTATGGAAAAACATCTGGTGTCAAGGTAATAGATTCCTATTCTAATTTGTTTGAGATATTTAATATAGAAAAGCAAATCGATGAGTTAAATAGTAGAAAGGTCGAGCTTGACAATGGTGGGAGTATAATTATTGATAGTACAGAAGCCTTAACAGTAATTGATGTAAATAGTGGAAAGTTTGTAGGTACAAGCACCAAGCAGGATGAAACATCGCTTGAAATGAACATAGAAGCGTTAAAAGAGATAGCTAGACAAATTAAGCTTAGAAATATTAGTGGGATAATTATAATTGATTTTATTGATTTTAGAGAAAACAATTATTCAGATATTTTGATTGCTAAGGCTAAAGAGCTTTTTAAAAATGATAAAGCAAAAACTAAAGTGCTTGGTATGACAAAGCTTAATTTAATGGAAATAACAAGAAAGAGAAATCAAGAAAACTTCTATGATTCTATGAATGAAAGCTGTAGGTGTTGTAATGGAAGCGGTAAAGCAGCCTCAGCACTTCAAATTATGTTTAAAATTGAAAATATAATAAAAAAAGTAAGCTCTAATACATCCTGTAATTTTGTAATATTAAAATGTAATGAGCAAATTTATGATAAAATTAATACTGAGCTAAAAAATGATATAGCCCTTATTGAAGAAAAATCAAAAATAAGTATAAGCTTTATCAAGGATAAAAGTGTTATAAATAATAAAATTGAGATAGAAAAAATGGGGAAAAAGGCTTAATATGAAATTAATTATAACGGAAAAACCTTCAGTAGCAAAGGATATAGCTAATGTTCTAGGTATAAATAAAAGAGAAAATGGTTATATGACTGGCAATGATTACATTGTAACCTGGTGTGTAGGTCATTTAATACAGCTTGCTATGCCAGAAGATTATGATCAGAAGTTTAAATCGTGGAATTTAGACACACTTCCGATATTTCCGAATAAATTTAAATATAATGTAATTGAAGGAACAAAGCAACAGTATGAAATAGTTAAAAGACTGATGAACAGTGAAAATGTTGATGAAATTATATGTGCAACCGATGCTGGGAGAGAAGGACAATTAATTTTTGGTTATGTATATATTAATGCAGAATGTAAAAAGCCAGTGAAAAGATTGTGGATAAGCAGTATGACTGATGAAGCAATTAAAGAAGGCTTTGCTAATTTAAAGGATAATAAGGATTACTATCAGTTGTATCAATCTGCTAAATGTCGTTCAGAAGCTGATTGGCTAGTAGGTATCAATGCTACAAGACTATTTAGTGTTAAATATAATCAGAAGTTGACAATTGGTAGAGTGCAAACTCCAACATTAGCAATGATAGTTCAAAGGCAGTATGAGATAGATAATTTTATTCCTGAACCATTTTATGAAATTTCAGCAGATTGTAAAAGCTTTATAGCAACATGGTATGATGAAGATGGTACAAGAATAAAGCAAAAAGAAAAGGCTGAAGAAATTATTAAAAAATGTGAAGGTAAGGATGCAATAGTTACAAAAGTAACAAAAAAGAAAGCATCTACTGAAAGACCTCTACTATATGATTTGACTGAATTACAAAGAGATGGTAATAGAAAATATGGCTATACAGCTGATCAAGTATTGGAAGCAGCACAAAATTTATATGAAAAGTACAAGCTTACAACTTATCCAAGAACTGATAGTAGATATTTAAGTACAGATATGAAGCCTAAGCTTGAACCCTTGCTATTAAATATTAAGCAGGGCTACAAAATAGCAGCTAGCTGTATTGACAAGGTTATAGCTCAAAAGCTTAATACTGATAAGCGTGTAATTGATGATAAGAAAATTACAGACCACCACGCTATAATTGTCACTGATAATATTAGAAATCTTGAAAGAATTAAACTTCCTGAGAGAGAAAGCAACATATTAAAGCTTGTAATAACAAGGTTTATTGTTGCACTTGATAAGAAACAGGAGTATGAGCAAACAGATATAGAGCTTCTAATTGGTGACGAAAAATTCAAAGCAAGAGGTAAAAAGATTACATTTGCTGGTTGGAAGGAAACAGAAGATATACTTCTTGGAAAAACAACTGAAAGCAATAATACTGTAAATAAAGCAGTAACTAATAGCCCTGATGATAATCAAGCTGATGAAGAAAATGAAAGAGAAATAACTGGAAACATTAAGAAAAATGATATGTTTACGGTTGAAGAGCTAAAGCTATTAGAGAAAAGAACATCTGCTCCAAAGCCATATAATGAAGCAACTCTTCTTACAGCAATGGAAACTGCTGGCAAGCAAATTGAGGATGAGGAACTTAGAGAAGAGATGAAAAGTATTGGTATTGGAACACCTGCAACAAGAGCTGGTATAATTGAAAAGCTTGTAGCTGTTGGATATATCAAAAGACAAAAGAAAAATCTTATCCCTACAGAAAGTGGTATTAAACTTATTAGCTTAGTGCCAGATAAGCTAAAGAAACCAGATTTGACAGGTGAGTGGGAGCAGGCCTTAAATAAAATTGCATCTGGAGAAGAAAAAGCACAGAACTTTATAATCAATATTAAAAAATATGTGTATGATATAGTAAAAGATGTAAAGAGAAGTAATGATAATTACTTTATTAAACAGTTATAAATAATGTAATAAAAATTTAATATTTATATAATTAAATTAAAGTAAAATAATAATTGGTATTTAATAAAAAGGAGATAATTGATGATAAATAAGGAACAAATAAATGAAAAAATTAAACTAATCTTAAATGCTTGTGATGATAAAAAGGCTTATAATTTTGCTATAATTGATATTTCAAGTATTAGCTCAATTTGTGATTATTTCATAATTTGTAGTGGAAATAGTGATAGACAAACTCAAGCTATAGCAGATGAGGTTGAGCTTAAATCAAGACAAGCAGGATATGAAATATATCATAAAGAGGGTATGGAAAAGGGAAGATGGATTTTGCTTGATATGGAAGACATATATGTTCATATATTCCATAGAGATGAGAGAGATATATATGACCTAGAAACTCTATGGAGCGAAGGGAAATTCATAGACTCAGAGGAGTTTGGAGTTAAGAACTGGAAATAAAGGGAATGTAAATTACATTCCCTCTTGTTTCATTTTTATTCTTTGCTTCTTTCTTTGACTGTGTGAGAAAAAGTCTGTAAATAGACTTTCTATAGTAAATATTTTTTTATAAAGGCTGCTAATTAACGCAGCCTTTGTTGCTTTTTAATATATATTATAATTTTTAGCATGTCAATAACATCTTTAAAAAAGATGTTATTTTTAAGAGGGATTTTATTACTACTTAAAATCTTCCCTCGTACATTATTGAAAATTCGCCGTAAACTTTACCCCAATTTCTTAAAGGTTGGGTCCATTTCTTTGTAGCTTGAAGTGTTGCAAGATACAAAGATTTTAATAGCGCTTTATCACTTGGAAATACACTTCTTTGAGCATTTAGCTTCTTATATGTACTATTTAAACTTTCTATTGCATTGGTAGTATATATTACTTTTCTAACATCTTTAGAGAATTTGAAAATTGGGCTAATTATATCCCAATTTGTCTCCCAACTTTTCATTGCATTCGGATAATGCTCGTCCCATTTAGATTTTACTTCAAGAAGTTGTTCATGTCCTGATTTTTCATCTGGAGCATGGTATATGGTTTTTAAATCATTAGCAAAAGCTTTCATATCTTTACTAGCAACATGCTTTAATGTATTTCTTACTTGATGAACTATACATCTTTGATATTCTGTATTTGGAAATGCTGCTGTCACAGCTTCTTTCATTCCTGATAATCCGTCAGCACATAATACCATTATATCCTTTACTCCGCGATTTTTTAGCTCATTAAACACACCTAACCAATATTTACTGCTTTCATTTTCACCTATCTGTAAACTTATTACTTCTTTGTACCCATCCTTATTAACCCCTAAAATTACATATGCTGCAAGCTTTCTTATGACATTATCTGATCGCACTGAAAAATGAACTGCATCTACATATACTATTGGATATACATCACTAAGAGGACGTTTTTGCCAATCATCTATTTCACCAAGTATTTTATCTGTCACATCTGAAACAAAGCTTTCGCTTACCTCAAAACCATATATATCTTCTATTTGTTCAGATATTTGACGAGTAGTTAATCCTTTTGCATACATAGCAATAATCTTTTGATCTATGCCAGAAATATCCTTTTGTCTTTTCTTTACAATTTGAGGTTCAAAATCACTGTTTCTGTCTTGTGGAACTTCAATATCAAAATCACCATAACTACTTATTACATGCTTTGATTTTGATCCATTTCGATAATTTGAGCTGTCGCTTCTTTCTGATTTTTTATACCCTAAATGATTATCCATTTCGGCTTCCATCATACTCTTTATTGTGCCGCCAAGTAAGTCTTTTAGAGCATTTTGAATGTCTTCTGCTGTCTTAATATCATACTCTTCTATTAGTGAAGCAATGATATTTTTCTTTCCTTCTGTTAGTGGTCCAATTTTGTGTGCATTTTTCTTTCCCATAAAAATAGCCTCCTATAGTTTTATTTTACCATAGAAAGCTATTTTTGTATTTACAGACTTTTTTTCATAGTCTCTATATATTAAAGAAGCACAAGGAACAATAAGAACTTTTCCATGTGCTTCGTTTAATTTATATTATCCTTTTTTACCATTATGCAAGCAATTGTCGATTGCTATTACTAGAGCGGCAAAAAATGCAGC
>JBPOHM010000189.1:0-1885 GCA_052035585.1 Bacillota bacterium | reverse complement strand
CCAAAATGAGTAAGAGTTATAGCTATTTCTTCGTCCTCTATAAGGTCTCTCATATCTATTTCGCCTTCAGCATGTCTTATTTAAGTTCTTCTTTCATCAGCATAATTTTCTTTTATTATAAGCATTTCTTCTTTTATTACGTTAAGAAGTAATCTTTCATTAGCTAATATTTCTTTTAATCTATTTATTTTCTTTATTAATTCTTCATACTCAGCTTCTATCTTATCTCTCTCTAATCCAGTAAGCCTTTGAAGTCTCATATCTAATATAGCTTGAGCTTGTATATCAGTTAATCCAAACTTCTCCATTAAACCAGACTTAGCTTCTTGAGTTGTTTTAGAAGCTCTTATTAAGCTTATAACTGCATCTATATTATCTAAGGCTATTCTTAATCCTTCTAATATATGTGCTCTTGCTTCAGCTTTATTTAATTCAAACTTAGTACGTCTAGTTACTACATCTTTTTGATGTTGTACATAATGGTATAGTATTTGCTTAAGATTTAATACTTTAGGTTGACCATTTACTAATGCAAGCATTATTACACTAAATGTTTCTTCCATTTGAGAATGCTTATATAAGTTATTTAATACTATATTAGCATTAACATCTCTCTTAAGTTCTATAACTATTCTCATTCCATTTCTGTTACTTTCATCTCTAAGGTCAGATATTCCTTCTACCTTTTTATCCTTAACTAATTCAGCTATTCTTTCAACTAACTTAGCTTTATTAACTTGATATGGTATTTCTGTTACTACTATTTGTTGTTTTCCCTTTGGCAATTCTTCTATTACCGCTCTAGCTCTAACTTTAACCTTACCTCTACCAGTTCTGTAAGCTTCAGCTATATTTTCTTTACCCATTATTATTGCTGAAGTTGGGAAGTCTGGACCTTTTACAAATTTCATTAAATCATCAACTGAACACTCTTCGTTGTCTATTAAGTGTACAGTTGCATCTATTACTTCACCTAAATTGTGAGGTGGTATAGATGTTGCCATACCAACTGCTATCCCGTTAGAACCATTTACTAAAAGGTTAGGATATCTTGAAGGAAGTACTGCAGGTTCCTTTAACGATTCATCAAAGTTTGGTACAAAATCAACAGTTTCTTTATCTATATCTCTTAATAATTCAAGAGCTAATTTACTCATTCTTGCTTCAGTGTAACGCATTGCGGCTGGTGAATCACCATCTACTGAACCAAAGTTACCATGACCATCAACTAAAAGTCCTCTAGTTGAGAAATCTTGAGCCATTCTAACCATTGCTAAATAAACAGCACTATCTCCATGTGGGTGGTACTTCCCTAGAACGTCCCCAACTATACGGGCAGACTTTCTATACGGTTTATCTGGTGTTAAATTTAATTCACTCATTGAATATAATATTCTTCTATGAACTGGTTTTAGTCCATCTCTTACATCAGGCAAGGCACGGCCAACTATCACCGACATTGAGTAATCAATGTAGGCGGTCTTCATCTGCTCTTCAATATTAACGGGGATGATACGGTTATTGTCCTGCGTTTCCTGTGGCTCAAACTGCTCTTCCATCGTTGTTGTCGCTTAGACTTTTTAGTTGAAATTGAATACCGGATTTAGCCCTTTTTCGGGTGCTTTACCGGGGTTTGCAAATCTAACTTTTACAGGGGTGAAAACCTGATAAACCAGCCTGTTTTTTGCCTTAGTTTTCCACCCCTGTGGATTCAAAGCAGGGCTTCCGTAGCACCCGGATTTTACCTGTATCTTTTACCCTGATTTTATGGGTTTTTCATCCTAATTTACCGGCCTGTCAAATGGCTTTATTATGAAGACGATCTTATTGTTCGGTGCGGGGAAATCAGCCACAGTCCTGATTGATTATTTACTGGAAAATGCCG
>JBPOHM010000194.1:0-5650 GCA_052035585.1 Bacillota bacterium | reverse complement strand
GGGGATGACAAATGATTACGATATAGCTATTGAAGAAGGAGCAAATATTGTAAGAGTAGGTACTGCAATATTTGGTAGTAGAAGTTAAAATTGTTTACTAATATGCTATTAGGGAGTATTCTATATTAGCGTATTGAATATATATATTAGATATTATAAGGATTTGTTCTATAAAAATAATAAATTTGTGGGAGGAAAATAAAGATGAGTTTTATGAATAAAATGAAGGATTTTATAGGCTTAAATGATATTGACGAGGATGATGATTTTGAAGAGGAAGTTGAAGCTAGTGAATATAAACAAGCTGAACAACCAAGACCTGTAAGTAACCTAAGTTCATATGGTAAGAAAGGTAATGTAATCAAGGTTCATTCTAATAATGATATGAAGCTATTTATTTGTGAGCCTGAGAAATATGAGGATTGTACAAGAGCAGTTGACGAGTTAAAGAATAGAAAGGCTGTTGTATTAAATATTGAGAGTTTAGATTTAGAAGATCAAAGACAAATATTTGAATTTATAAAGGGAGCTGTTTATGCCTTAGAAGCTAGTATACAAAAAGTATCTAAGGGAATATTTGTTATAGCACCAGTTAACGTTCAAATAGATGGAAAAATGAGCGAGAAGGAAAAATTCGAAAGAAATCTTTACTCAGTAAACAATAATAGATAGGAGTACATACATTTATTTATAGCATGTTTGTTTTTGTGTGCTATGATTTAAATTAAAAAATTATGAAGGATTTTACAAAGTATTATGATTTTATAGCTGATGAGGAAACTAAATTATCAGTTAGAAAAATTTCAGATAAGGCTATGTTAGTCTCTAAAAATTGTAATCCTCTTTCTACAGATTTTGTTAATCAAAATGTAATTGATTATAGTATTCCTATTATTAATAATTTTGATGTCAATTATAAACTTTTCCCAAACTATGAGCATAGCGAAAGGAAAAGTTTAATTTTATATCCTTCCTTTGAGGATGATGTTGATGAAAGCAAGTTTGTAACTGCTTTGAGGATAAGCAATAAATCAAAATTTAAAGAGCTTGATCATAGCAATTATTTAGGTTCTTTGATGAGCCTAGGTATTGAAAGAAGTAAAATTGGTGATATCTATGTACATGACAATTATGCTGATGTAATTTGTCATGCAGATTTAGCTGATACAATAAGCTATAATTTAGACCAAATAGGTAGAAATAAGGTTGAAGTAGAAAAAATAAATATAGAGGATGTATCATTTAAGGAGCCTGATTTTATTCTTTTAACGGTTAATGTTAGTTCAATGAGACTTGATAATATAGTAAAGGCTCTGATTAATAAATCTCGTGATATTGGAACTGATTTGATTAAGGCCGGAGATGTTAAGGTTAACTTTATACAAGAGGAAAAAGCATCTACTTTGCTAAAAAAGGGTGATCTAATATCAATTAGAAGATACGGAAGATTTTTGATTTTTAATGAAAATGGAAATACAAAGAGCGGAAAAACAAGATTAGAAATAAAGCATTATAAAACTGTCAGTAAAAAGACTGATAGCTAATGAAAGGATTATTAAAATGAAAAATATTGGAATTATTGGTGCTATGGATGAAGAGGTAGCTACACTTATAAAGCACTACGGATGCGAAGAAAAGGTTAAATTTTTAGATTTTGAATTTAATATTTTAAAGTATAAGGATAAAAAAATAGTAGTAGTTGTATCTGGAATAGGTAAGGTAAATTCTGCAATATGTACACAGCTTTTAATAGATAGATTTAATGTTGAATGTGTTGTTAACTCAGGTATAGCTGGCGCTATATCAGAAAAGCTTGATATTGCAGATATTGTATTTTCAAGTGATTTAATACAGCATGATGTTAATGCAGTTAATTTTGGATATAAGCTAGGTCAAATTCCAAGGATGGGTGACAATTACATATTTAAAGGAGATAAACAGCTTCTTGATAAAATGGAGCAAATTGCTCAAAATAAGGGTATCAAATACTATGTGGGTAGAATTGTATCAGGAGATGAGTTTGTTTCAACAAATTCAAAAAAAGAGTGGCTAAGAGATAATTTTGATGCAATGTGTACCGACATGGAAAGTGCTTCAATTGCACATGTTTGCTATTTAAATAAGGTTCCATTTATGGCAATTAGATGTATTTCTGATACAGCGGATGATAGAGCAAGCATGGTATATAAAGAATTTGAAGAGATAGCACTTAAAAAATGCTTTGCTATTTCTAGTGCATTGATAGAGGAGATTTAATATGTTCATTATATATGGATTAATAGCTATAGTTTCTGTTATAATTGATCAATTTACAAAGTATCTAGCAGTTGTAAATCTACAGGGTAAAGCATCCTTTCACATTATAGGAGATTTTTTAAGATTTTCATATGTTGAAAATAGAGGAGCAGCCTTTGGTATGCTTCAAAATCAAAGGGTGTTTTTTATAGTTGCAACAATTATATTGTCACTTGTATTGATTTACATGATATGGTTTAGTAAAAGGATTACAAAGCCTGCGAAGCTAACCTTATCACTTGTATTTGGTGGAGCAATTGGTAATTTTATTGATAGATTAAGATTGGGATATGTTGTTGATTTTATTGATGTAAGATTTGGTAGTGTATATAATTTTCCAGTGTTTAATATAGCTGATAGCTGTCTTGTAGTTGGAATTACAATATTAATATTCTTAATTTTATTTAACAAGTTTGATACAAAGGAATGAAATGATTAATGGAAGAAATTAAATTAATTTCTGATGAAAGTGATATAAGAATTGATACGTATATATCATCTAAGCTTGATAATTTATCTAGAAGTGCTATTCAAAAGCTGATAGTTGATGAAAACATCACAGTAAATAATAAAAAGATTAATAAGAATTATAAAGTAAAATTAAATGATGAGATAATAATTTTAATGCCTGAGCCACAGGTTCTAGATGTAGTAGCAGAGGATATAGCACTTGATGTTGTGTATGAGGATAGTGATGTTGCTGTTATAAATAAGCCTCAAGGGATGGTAGTACATCCAGCAGCAGGACATTATACAGGAACATTAGTTAATGCACTTATGAGTAAGCTAGACGATTTATCATCAATTAATGGAGTTTTAAGACCTGGAATTGTTCATAGATTAGATAAAAATACTTCAGGTCTTTTAATTATTGCTAAAAATGATTATGCTCATAACTTTTTATCAGAGTGTTTAAAAGAACATTCTATAAATAGAATATATTATGCTTTGGTTGAGGGTATAGTTAAAAATGATAAGGGTGTAATAAATGCTCCATTAGGCCGAAGTGAAAAGGATAGAAAGAAACGCTGTGTAACAACTAAAAATAGCAAGGAAGCTATTACAAATTATGAGGTTATTAAAAGATATAAGGCATATACCCTTGTTAAGCTAAAATTAGAAACTGGAAGAACGCATCAAATACGTGTTCATATGAAATATATCGGGCATCCTGTAGTTGGAGATGATGTTTATGGTAAGGAAGATAAAAAGTTTGGATTAAAGGGACAGCTTCTTCATTCAAAATCCATTGGTTTTGTACATCCAACTACTAAGGAATACATGGAATTTGATTCTGAGTTGCCAAAGTACTTTAAAGATGTTTTAGAGAAAATTAAGTAATAAATATAAAATAAGTAGTGGAGAGGGATTCAATGAAAATTAAAGCCTTAATAATGGATGAGCAAGCTATAAAAAGGGCGATAACAAGAATAGCACATGAGATAATCGAAAAGAACAAGGGTGCTCAGGGCTTAGTAATAGTAGGTATCAAAACTCGTGGTTGGCCATTAGCACTTAGAATAAAGGAATTTATCAAGAATATTGAAAATGTAGATGTACCTGCTTTTCCTCTTGATATTACCCTTTATAGAGATGATTATGAAAAGGACATAGAGGAACCAAAATCTGTAGAAAAATTTGACTATGATATAAAAGGTAAAACAGTAATTCTAGTTGATGATGTACTTTATACTGGAAGAACTGTAAGAGCAGCGCTTGACGCTATAGTTGATAATGGCAGACCAAGCAATGTTCAACTAGCAGTGCTAATTGATAGAGGTCATAGAGAATTACCAATTCGAGCTGATTTCATCGGCAAGAACGTACCTACAAGTAGAGATGAACGTGTTAAGGTATATCTAGAAGAGCTTGATGAAATAAGTCAAGTAGTAATAGGTGAAAAATAAGATTTGAATTATTTAGTTTTATGAATTTTTTAAGCATAATTACACAAGCTACTATAAATTAGTAATTTGTGTAGGTGAATTATGAAGTTTTTTATATTATGCTTAACTAGTATATTTTCTTATATAATACTTTTTTTATTAACCAAGCTAATGGGGCAAAAGCAAATTTCACAGCTTGATTTTTTTGATTACATTACTGGTATTACTATTGGATCGATAGCTGCAGAGTTTGCAACAGAATTAGAGGAACCATGGAAACCACTTTTAGCTATGGTAATATATGCAATTGCTACGCTTATGCTTGGTATTATAGCAAGAAAATTTCCAAGAACTCGCAAGTACCTCAATGGAACATCTAAAATTATAATGAATAATGGAAAATTATATAAAGAAAACTTAAAAAAAGCAAAGCTAGACATCAATGAATTTCTAGTAATGTGCAGAGAGCAAGGATATTTTGATTTAAGTAGTATTCAGACTGCATTATTTGAATACAATGGTAAATTGTCTATTTTACCTAATAGTTCACGTCGTCCAACAATACCAGAGGACTTTCAACTAAGACCAAAGCAAGAAACTCTGTATGCAGAAGTTATTATGGATGGAAAAATAATAGATAAAAATTTACAAAACATGGGTTTTGATATTAATTGGCTTTTAAAACAGTTAGAACAACACGGTATTGCTTCTCCAAAAGATGTATTTCTTGCTGTATGTGATAAAAATCAAAATATAACTTTCTATAAAAATGAAAGTAATTAAATACAATAATCCATAGAGACTATTGACCAAAGGTATAGAGAGAATTTAAAGGCCAGTATTTGCAATCTACAAATACGAGCCTTTTTTATCTGTTTAAGA
Source organism: Bacillota bacterium (assembly GCA_052035585.1). Taxonomy (GTDB): domain Bacteria; phylum Bacillota; class Clostridia; order Tissierellales; family Sedimentibacteraceae; genus UBA1535. Next base: position 587 of record JBPOHM010000194.1, on the reverse strand, counting down.
AAGAGTGCTTTTAATGATGGAACAATCTAATTCCTGTAAATGCCATAACCATATTATATTTGTTACAGCAATCTATAACAGCATCATCTCTTACTGAGCCGCCTGGTTGGGCTATGTATTTTACACCACTCAGATAGGTGTAGTGGATTGTGTGTAATTGAATTCTTGGGAGATGAAAAAAGTGCAAAAGTGGGTAAGAATAGTAAATAATAATGTACTAGAAGTAATTGATTTTAAAATTATATGAAAATATCCTGAGGATATAGAAAAACAGCTTGTACAATGTCCTGAGCATGTTAAAAATTGATATGTTTCTATAAATAATCAGTAGTACGAGAGTAGTTATTATCAGTTGACTAATGATGAAGGCAGTGATTTGTTTTATATTGAAAGAGAACTAAAAGAGATTTAGAATATGATTAAGGAAAATTAAAAGAGATTGGAGAAGACTTAGAAACGATATACATGTTAAATTTAACATTGGATTAGAAACAATAAATTTCAATGCATATACTTGCATAAATTTTCCTTTTATGCTATAGTAATTATATGGTAGTGTAAAGTAGAAATGAAAAATAGGTATAAAA
>JBPOHM010000009.1:0-19157 GCA_052035585.1 Bacillota bacterium | reverse complement strand
AAGCTACTAGCGTAAACAGAATATAACTAAAAATAAAATCCGAGCTTAAAGCTCGGATTTTTTATTTGTTTAAGTTTATAAAAATGGTAATAATTTTTTTATTCCACTAACACCATGCTTTCTAATTAAAATGTCTGCTATATCATGTAAAGCATCCTTATATAAATGTGGTGCGATTTCAATAACAAAATCTAAATGATCGTCCTTTGCAGCCTTTATTGCTAGTTCTGCTAAATCATCATCATACATGTGTGGAGCTAGCTTTGCAATATCTTCAATTCTACCATTAATGTATGCTTTTTTGGCAAGCATGTATATACTCTCTTCATTTAAATGTGGTACTAGATTAGTAATTAAATTTATATCATCTATTTTTTCCACTATTTTAGCTAAATCATCCTCATCTAAATGTGGTGCAATTTCTTCTAAACCTCTAAAATCACCTGATTCTGTAGCTTTTAGGGCTAAGTCATATAAGTCTTGATCATCCAAAAATGGAGCAATAATAGATAGTTCCTTCATAGTATATTTTTCATCAGACTGTTTTATTAATTTATACAAGTCATTATCATCTAAAAATGGTGCTATCATAGCTAAATCTTTAACTGTGTATTTTTCAACTTTTGTGATTAGCTTATATAAATCACTATCGTCTAAAAACGGAGCTATCATACATAAATCATTAATTGTATACTTTTCATCTGCTTGACTTAAAAGCTTATATAGGAAGCTATCATCCACAGAGCCTGCAATTTCAGCAATTTCTTTTATTGTAATTTTCTCTTTATTGTTATCTAGTACCTTATCAATAATAGTTTCTGCCTGAGATGGCTTTAAAATTGGTGCAATTTCTGCAACATTTTTAATAGTTATTTTTTCTTCCTCTATGTAGCTATCCTCTTTTCCATCTATTACATTTTTAATTAAATCACGAGACTTTTCTTCACTTAATAAATCGTCTATTGTAGTATTTAATATCTTTGCTAAGTCTGGCAGCTTTGTAATATCTGGCATAGAGTTACCTCTTTCCCAGTTGCTAACTGCTTGATAACTTACTCCCATCAAATCAGCAAGCTCCATTTGAGTTATATTATTTGTCTTTCTATAGTCAGCTATTTTCTTCCCTACGTTTCGTATATCAATCATATAGTTCTCCTTATTAGGTTTAATTATATAAAATTATATTTTTTATAAAAATGAAATTATCTCTTTAATATCCTTAAGGCCATAGTTATATACATATTCATCAACTATTTTATTTAATGCTTCGCGTCTCATAAATGGTGCTAATGCTAATAAAGAAGATTTATCCATTTTATCCTTAGCATTTAAAGCTAAATCACTCAATACATCTCTACCTAAAAATGGTGCGAAAGGAATAAGCTGTTTTATATTGCCATTTTTAAAAGCCGAGCTAGCTAGCTTGTTTAATGTTTCTTTTGTTAAGAATGGTGCAAAAGCAATTAGCTTACTCAAATCTTCATTATCATAATACTCAAGAGCTAATTTATCCAACACACTTCTGCTTATAAATGGTGCTAATCCTATTAAATCAGATAATTTACCTTTTGATGTAGCTTCTTCAGCAAGCTTATTTATAACCTCTCTACTTACAAATGGAGCTAAAGCAACTAATTCATGTATCTCATTGCTTGAATAGAAGTTTGATGCAAGCTCATCAACCTTTACTCTACTTAAAAATGGAGCAATTGATACTATATCACTTAAGCTAATAGCTTCTTTATTTCCTTCATTTAATTTTATAACTCTATCTACAATCTTATCTGTTTGATCTGGTTTTAATATTGGAGCAACCTCTGCAACTGTGTCAATAGATATTTTTTCTTCTTCTATATACTCTTCTTCAGTACCCTTTATTATATTCTTTACTAATTCTAAAGGCTTTCCATCACTTAATAGTTCATCAATACTTACACCTAATATTTCTGATAGCTCAGGTAGCTTTGATATATCAGGCATTGAATTACCTCTCTCCCAGTTACTTACTGCTTGATAGCTTACACCCATCAAATCAGCAAGCTCCATTTGTGTAATGTTTTTTTCCTTTCTCAATTGAGATATTTTTAATCCTATACTTTTTGTTTGAAACATATTTATTTCCTCCATAATTATTATTTTTATATCTTCTAAATGCTAATGCTAAGCAAATACCTCAATTTTTATAAACTCTTTAAGTAAGCATTAGCAATTATAGAATATCATATCTTTTTTAAATTTAATAGTTATTTTAATGTAAATTTATTATACTTGTACTTGCAATAATGAAAAAGCATTTAATGATTTTAAACTGTTATTGTTATTCATATCAATAAAAACATCTCCTTTTTTATAATCCCCAATAATATCAGAAATTTCATAATCAGATAAATATTGAATAGAATTTTGATTTAACAATTCCTTAACTTTTAACTTAGCTTTTCTCATCTTTTTCACGTCCCTTCTATATCTATATCTATTTTTTTCACATCGCACTTTGATTTTGGTCGTAGTTTAAACTATGGTCTAAGCATAGCATTTAATTTAAAAACTTTGAAGCAAGTGATAGTTGAGTTGTAATTTTTTTTACTAAAGTGTTGATTGAGTTGTTTAAATTCCAATGTTAATTTAGTGTATTTTAATCAAAAATATTTTAAAATATTTTTAAATGTAATATTGGTAAAAAATGTGTTATAATAATTATAAATTAATTAATCGGATTTATAATGATAACTCAAGTAGCACTTGAAATTTATTTTGGAGGTTGAAATTTAAATGAAAATAGACAAAGCTAAAACATTACATGAATTAGAAAATACATTTAGTAATTTTATTGACTATGTAAATAATGATATTGAGCAGATATCTATTGAAGGCTTTAATAGTAAAGAAACTATGCTAGTTATAATTGATATGGTAAATGGTTTTGTTAGAGAGGGAGTTTTAAGCAGTCCATTTGTTGATAAAATAGCACCTAGAATTTATGAATTAGCAAAAAAATGTGAAGAATTAAAAATACCTATCATTGCTTATGCTGATACACATAGCGAAAACAGTACTGAATTTGCTAGCTTTCCTCCACACTGTTTAGCTGGTACTTCAGAAGCAGAATTAATAGATGAGCTTAAACAAGTAAAATCTATCATTAAAGTTGAGAAAAACTCAACAAACTCGTTCTTAGCTAAAAATCCATTAGAATATGTTGATTCTAATATTAAGAATATTTTAGTTACTGGCTGTGTAACAGATATTTGTGTTAGGGATTTTTCTAAAACAATGAAAAAATATTTAGAAGAAAATAATATAGATGCAAATATTTATTTAATCGAAAACTTAATTGAAACATATGAAATAGAAGGTATTCATAATAGAGAATTAGAGCATTTATTAGCTATTTATGACATGAAAAACACTGGTATAAAAATTGTTAGATTGCTAGAGAATTAATATATTCTTACTATATACTTTTTCACGATTTTATGGTTTGCACAATAAATAAAAACAGTTCCTGCTTATTAACTCCCGTTACCTTGATTTTATTAGGTAGGTAACGGGAGTTATATGCGCAATAACTGTTTTTTATTTATTGTGCTTTCATATAAACGAAAAGCTAAGAAAAAATAAAATAAATTTTTTCTTAGCTTTTCTAAATCGTGGTGCGTAAATTTAATAAATTATCTACTAAGCGAGAAATATGACGGAAAAATTATATATCTAAACTTTTATTAATTTCATAAGCAAGCTTTAAAAATTCCTTTGGTGAAAGCTGCTTCTCCTCTGCAAATGGATATACCTCCATTGATAAACTATCACAATCAGTAGTTTTAATAATATCAACAATCGATTTAAAATCAACTATTCCCTTTTTAGGGAGCCAATGTCTATCGTCAATTCCATCATTGTCTGATAAATGAACACAAAACAATCTATCCTTCCATTTCTTTAGAATATCACCTTTACTTTCTCCCTCAATAAAATCATGTGAAGAATCATAGCAAAATCCTAAATATTTTGAATCAAACTCTTTTAAAATAAACTCTGTATAGTGGAACTTTCTTGTGTTTTCTATAGCAACTTTAATTTTGATATCTTCTGCAAATTTAACAATTTTCTCAAATGATTTATATCCATTTTTATATTCTACACCTGATAAATTGTTTCTATTTGTGTGCATAACAACCTTATCAGCACCTGATGCTTTACAGCCATCTAGATATTTAATATATTCATTTACACGAGCTTCTCTATCAGAGCTATTATCACTCCATAAAAAATCACATTCTTCATATGGTAAATTAATATTATCTACTCCTAATCCAATCTCATTTGCTAGTGTCACAAAGCTCATTTTATCTACAAATTTTGGATAATCCTCGTTCTCCCACCATAGCATCACATTATCAAAGCCAGCTTCCTTTATCATTTCTAATCTTTCGGAAATTGGCAATATATATCCAAACCAATTAAAAATTCCTGATTTCATTAATTCTACCTTTCTTAAACTGTTACTTTTATATATATTATACTATGATCTAGCTTATATTTCTATATAAATCTATATAGTAAAACTAAACTATTGCTTCATAATAATTTAGTTTTCCATTAGAAGAATCCTTCGGATTCTTAGTAAAGTAAAAACGAGCACCTTCATGCTCGTTAACTGTTGCCTGCTCATCTTTATTTAGTTATATCAATTCCTGCATTTAATAACTCGTTATATAATCTAGCTACTGGTAAACCTACCACAGTATTGTATTCACCATCTACTTTTCTTATATAAACAGCGAATTTTCCTTGTATTGCATAAGCTCCTGCTTTATCCATTGGCTCTTTAGATGCTATGTAATCAAGTATTTGCTCTTTAGTCATTGGATAAACATCAACATATGTTGCTTCAGAAAATACAATTTTTTTAACTTGATTATTTTCTCTAATAAGTATGCAAACTCCAGTATAAACAGCATGTGTATTATTTTGCAGCTCATTAATCATATTAAAAGCATCTTCTTCGTTTTTTGGTTTACCCATAATCCTATTATTTTGTACAACTATAGTATCAGCACCAATAACAATATATGCTTCATTTGCTTTATTAAATACTTCCTCTGCCTTTTGACAAGCAAGCTCTTCTACAATATCCTTTGGTATTTCCTTAGTAATCACTTCTTTACAGGTGCTAGGAACTATATCAAAATCAATTCCTACTTGCTCTAATATTTCCTTACGACGTGGTGAAGCCGAAGCTAAAACTATCTTTGTCATTTATTTTCTCCTGCCAAATAGTCTTAAAACGTAGATAAATAGGTTTATAAAGTCAAGATATAACTGTAATGCAGAATATATTGACATCTTTTCTAGTGTTTCTGGATCGTTATAGTAAACCTCATAGCATAATCTAATTTTTTGAGTATCATATGCTGTAAAACCTACAAATATCAATACTCCTATTGTACAAGCTATAGTTTCAAACATTGAAAGATTTATAAACATAGCTATTATCCAAAAAATCAATATAGCTACTAATCCAAACATGAGAACAGTTCTCCACTTTGATAAATCACTCTTAGTTACAAAACCGTATAATGCCATAGCACCAAACATTCCACCTGTTACTGCAAAAACATATATCATAGACATTAAATCATAAACCAAGAAATATACTGCAAAGGTGAAACCATTTAATAACGCATATGTGAAAAATAAAGCGTGTGTAGCTACAACAGGAAGCTTATATATTCTTGAAGATAATACAATAACTAAAAGAATTTCAGCTATTGGTAAAATATAATATAATCCTGGAATACTGAGAATACTCAAAATAAAGCCTGTAGAATAAGATGTATATGCTAATGCAAATGTCACCATTAGTCCAAAAAACATCCATCCAAATGTTTTAGTAGTATGTGTTGCCAATGAAACTCTTTGTTCTACATAATTATTGTTGTTATTTTCCATAAAAACCTCCATTATATCTAATTTAAGACATATATATAATATATTCATCTTAGCATTAAATTTATTTGTTTACAAGATTTTTTTAAATATTCTAGCTTACAAAAATTTTTTTAAAATAATATTGACATGATATGAATATTGTATATAATGTATATATACACTTTATTAGATTAATAAATTTTCCATGGAGATAAAAACATGAACATTTTAATAAGTAATTCTAGCGGACAGCCTATTTATGAGCAAATTGTAACACAAATTAAAGGACTCATAATTTCAGGCGAATTAAAAGAAGGTGATGCTTTACCTTCTATGCGTATCTTAGCAAAGGAGCTTCGCATTAGTGTTATTACAACTAAACGTGCATATGAAGAGTTAGAAAGAGAGGGCTTTATTACTTCTATTACTGGTAAGGGAAGCTTTGTTTCTATTAAGAATGCAAATTTAATAAAAGAAGAAAATTTAAGAAAAATTGAAGCAAACATGGCTCAGATTGTAGATATAGCAAATCAAAACGGAATACAATTAGAAGAGCTAATTGAAATGCTTACTATAATTTATGAAGGAGAGTAAAATGGAAAGTGCATTAAAAATAACTAATTTATCTAAGAGCTATAAAGATTTTAAGCTTGATAATGTAAATATTGAATTGCCAAAGGGCTGCATAATGGGTTTTATAGGCGAAAACGGTGCAGGTAAAAGCACAACTATAAAATTAATATTAGATTTAATTCATAGAGATAGCGGAAATATTACTGTCTTAGGAAAGGATAATAAAAAGGAATTAAATTTAGTCAAAGAAAATATAGGTGTTGTAATGGACGAATGCTTTTTCCCTGAAAATATAAGCGCTAAGGACATAAATTTAATAATGAAAAACATTTATAAAACATGGGATGAAAATAAATTTAATTCATTACTAAAAAGCTTTAAATTACCAGATAAGAAAATTATTAAAGAATATTCTCGTGGTATGAAAATGAAGCTTTCTATTGCTGTAGCTTTATCACATGACTCTAAACTACTAATTTTAGACGAAGCTACTAGTGGTCTAGACCCTATTGTAAGAGAAGAAATACTAGATATTTTCATGGATTTCATTCAAAACGAAGAACACTCAATATTTGTATCTTCACATATCATTAGTGACCTTGAAAAAATTTGTGATTATATAACATTTATTCACAGAGGTAAAATCATTTTTAGCGAAGCAAAGGATGTTTTATTAGATAGCTATGCTATACTTAAATGCTCACAAAATGAATTTGATAATATTGATAAATCAATTATCAAGGGTTATAGAAAAAATACATTTGGTATAGAAGCTCTTGTATTAATAAATAAATTAAAAGGAACTCATGTTATGGACAAAGCAAATATTGAAGATATTATGCTATATTATATAAAGGAGAATGGAAGATGATAGGTTTAGTTTTAAAAGATCTTATAAATTTAAAAAAGCAATTAAAGATCTTTATTTTCATGTTAGTATTCTATTTTATTTTTTCAATGACAACTAAAAACGGCAGTATGTTTGGAACCATGGTAACTCTGTTATTTGCAATGCAGCCTATAACTGCACTAGCTTTTGATGAAAAGGCCAATTGGGATAAATATGCACTAGCAATGCCAGTTTCAAGGGCTGAAATAGTAATATCTAAGTATGTTTTAGGTATATTACTATCGTTATTCGCTGCTTTATTAAACTTCATAGCACAGTTTTTATTAGGAACAGAAATAAATGTTGATAATATAATAGCAGTTTTTGTAATTTTCAGTGTATCTATAATATTCTTTTCACTTTTACTACCTGTAATATTTAAGTTTGGTGTAGAAAAAGGAAGACTGTTAATGTTTATAGTTCTAATGTTACCAACACTTATAATATTAATATTTAAAGATACTTTTAGTTCAATCACTCAAGACATGATAATTAAGGCAATTTATGGTCTACCGCTGTTGGCAATAGCAATACTTATATTATCAATGCTTTTATCAATAAGCATCTATAAAAAGAAGGAATTTTAAAGCAAAGCCTTCTATGTTATTTAGACGGCTTTATAATTTAAACTATATTATTTTCTTACTATTGGTAGCCAAAATTCACAGGTATTTGTATCAATATTTATTATTTCTAAATCTCCACATGCAGCAAAATTTTCTTCGTAATCTGACTGAGGTAGCCAAGTATTTCTTGCATAATCGCCACCTTCACCTTCTTCTGTAATGAAAACTGCATATTCACTTTCTATCAATGATTTAGATATAAGCCCCTTAGGTACATTTGAAAGCTCTTTTACTTCAATACATTGCATATAATTAAATCCATCCTGCATGCCATTTTTTGAATAAAAATATTTAATTCTTTCTGAAGGATTTAATACATTTTCAATTTTATTTAATTGATTTTCAAATTCTGATTTTGTGACAATAACTATTTGCTCAAAATCATCTCCCCATTTAATAGACTTATTAATTCCAATTAAGTTAAACTGCTTCTTTTCAATTCTATGCTGTCTGTTCTCTTTCATAATATTACTCTCCTCTGTTATAAGTGATTTATTATTGTAGCAAATTATATTTCCTGCTGCTGATACTGAGACCATGGCCTTTGTGCAATGTTTAAACGTAGCATTTTTCTTTCTTACATCCTTTGGAGAAACTCCATGAAATTTTGTAAAAGCTCTTGAAAACGCCTCATGAGATGCATAACCATATTTTACAGCAATATCAATTATCTTCATATCAGATTTTTGTAAATCAATTGCTGCAAATGTCAATCTTCTATTTCGTATATATTCAGTTAAAGACATCCCAAACACAAATGAGAACACTCGTTGAAAATTATCATATGAACAACAAGTTATTTTAGCAACCTTATCAAAGTCAATCTCTTCTTCTATATGTTCTTCAATATAATTAATAGCATCACTCATTTGCGTAGTCCATTGCATTTGTCCACCTCTAAACTTATTATACAATAATAATTAAAGTAATATTTGATTAACAACGCCTAGTTTAATCAATTTATTCACTTGCTTTGAAATTATATATTGGTTTAATAATAGATATAATTTCAACTGTATCCTTTATGTTATCTATTATACTTTCTATTGGCTTATAAGCCATTGGAGCTTCATCTATTGTTGAAAAATCAATACAAGTACTATAAATACCCATCATAGTCTCTTGGTAATCCTCTAAATTTAAAGTCTCTTTTGCTTTAGTTCTACTCATTAACCTACCTGCACCATGTGGAGCAGAGCAGTTCCAATCCTCATTACCTTTGCCAATACCTATGATACATCCATCCTTCATATTGATAGGTATTAATAGCTTTTCACCCTTCTTAGCTGAAATAGCACCCTTTCTAACAATATTTGATTTATGATCTATATAATTATGGATTGTTTCAAAGCTTTCTTGAACCTTTAAACCTGAGTAATTATCTATAATCAAATTTGACATAGTTCTTCTATTTAATGAAGCATATTCTTGACAAATTTTCATATCATGCAAATACTGTTCTCTATACTCACCCTTTAAATAGCATAATTCTTTAGGAATATTAAGCTCTCTAGCCTTAAATGTCTTGTGCAGCTCCTTAATAGCTTTTTGTATGTCCTTTTTCTTCCCTAGGTTTTTATATTCTTCTATTAATTTCTTTTGTTTTTCCAATATTTCATCCTTACCACGCATTAAATCAATAGCTAGGTTTTGATAATATATAGCAACCTGTTTACCTAAGTTTCTACTTCCACTATGAATTATTAAATACTTATTATACTCTGTGTCTATATCTACCTCAATAAAATGGTTTCCGCCACCAAGTGTTCCTATACTTCGCTCAATTCTTTTCGTATCCTTTAATTCACGATAGCAATATAAATCCTTTAGCTTATCAAACTTAACAAATCTACTATCGTGAACATTTTTACCATATGGAATGTATTTTCTTATTATCCTGTCTAGCTTGTCTAAATCAATATCCGTCTTACCTAATTTTACAGTAAGCATTCCACAACCAATATCTACTCCTACAATATTTGGAATAACCTTATCTCCTAAATCAGCTGTAAATCCAATGACACATCCAACACCTGTATGTACATCAGGCATTATTCTTATTTTGCAATCCTTAAATACGTCCTGTTCGATTAATTTATTTATTTGCTCTATAGCTTCTGGCTCAACTAAATCAGTAAATATTTTTAAATCACTCATTTTATCATCCTTTCATGTATTATTATTTCAATAATTGAAGAAAATATTGCATGAAAAGTGATATTAAAAGTCTAAATGCTCCAAGCTATTTGAAAATATTATATATCTTTTTTCAACAGAGCTATTTCTATCTATATACCATCTATGTATTCCTGTATCACCAGTTGAAAAATATACGTTTGAATTATTAGGTAGATTTAAAAAGCTTCTATACAGCATGTTTATCATTCCACCATGCGCTACTATTGCAATTGTACTATCCTTATCATTTTCATAAATTATTTTTGATAAAATCGTCTCAGCTCTAAATCTAAACTCAAGGTCGCTCTCCATTTCATATACCTTTGTATGAGGATATCTAAAATTAGGCTTTGGATACTTTTTATCAGCTTCTTCGCGTGATAATCCAGCTATTAACCCGTTTTGAAATTCCATCAAGCTTTCATCATGCACAACAGGTACTCCTGTAGCTTCAGATAAATAATATGCTGTTTTCTTTGCTCTTTTTAAGGGACTAGCTATAATTTTACTAATTTTAAATCTATTCTTCACCCAATCAGCCATGGCTTTAGCTTGTCTGACTCCACGCTCCGTCAATTCGAAATCAGCTCTTCCCTCTATTACATTTAATAAATCAGCTTCTGATTCTCCATGCCTAATTACTAAAATATTCATATTTCACCTCATTGATTTATTTATATTTTACAAATGCATCCTTCTTACAATCTCTGCCTTTAATGCCTTTCCTTCAAATAGAATTAATATTGCTAAGGATATTATACTCTCTGCAACACATATAAGTGATGGATACACAACATTAACAACATCTAATAGTAAAAGAATAAGCGGAATTATACCAAATAGTATATCTATTATTAAATATACTATATAATCTTCTATCTTCAATTTTTTAATATTTGCAACAATAAACATTTCAATCATTGCAAAGCAGCAAATTAATGGTAAAACATAATCAATAGACCAACCTCTATAGCCTGTCGATATATCCCATACAAATGATAATATTGATATAATTATAGTTAGCCAAATAGAATTTTTTGTAATATTACCGTGCATTTTAACTGTAATCCATATAACTATCCAACCAGTTACTATTCCAGCTATAACATAAATAGACCATTTCCCACCAAATCCTATATTTATTAAAACACATATAACACCGATTGCAATTGTTACTAGAGCAGTTATTTTAAGTATTAAATTAATAATCTGCTTTTCTTCCCTTATAATTGGAAAGGTATTTGATTTACTTGGTTCACCTATAACATCTCCTTGACATAATGGGCATTTTTCATGATTTCCTGTTATGCTAACCTTACAATTTTCACAATATAACATCATCATTCTCCTTTATATCGAGATTAGTAGTTATTTCTACTTCTAAACCATATCCACTGAGAGCTTTAAAAAATCTACGTTGTACATCTGTACTAACAAGCTGTGATGTAAAGCTAATAACACAGTTATCATTATATGAGCACATACAAACCTGTAGACACTTAGTTGACGCAAATACATCAAATAATCTAATATAAGGTTTAAATTCCTCTGGCATTTCTATCTTTCCTACATTTGAAAATGCGGCTGTTACACCTCTTTGCTCTAACAAAGCAGCAATTTTCATAATAGGATTTTTTAAAACTACAGGTACTATTTTACTAGCAAACTTATTTTCTAAAGCTGATAGCCTAATCATACGTTCACTTAACTTTTCTTTAGTTAATTTTTCCTTTAATGATTTATCTACATATTCTATTATAGTTGATAGGTCTGAGCCATTTTCCATTAAATTATACTCAATATTTACTACTCCAAAGAAGTTTCTTGCTGATTCAGATTCATAGAAATTTCTCAAGTTAACTGGAACACTAATAACAACAGGCTTTTCTTTGTCACGCATTGCCATGCATTCTCCAATAGATTTAATAAATATTCCTAATAAAAATGCTGTAAGCGTAGACTTATGCTCATGTGCCTTTTCAAGCAGGCTCTTAACAGATAACCTTCCTTCTATTACTCTAAGGGTTCCTATATCAAGATTTTCTTCCTTAAATCTAAAAGCCCTTGGTATTCTTTCTTTATATGGAAGCTTCTTTTTTAAATAATATTTAAAAAAGCTATCATCTACCTTTTCCTTTTCAGAGGCATTATAATTAAATGATATTTGCTTACCAACAAAATCATCTGAATGCTTTTCTTTAAGATAATAGTATACTAATGTTCTTAAAAAGTTTATTGCTCCTGTTCCATCTGACAATGCATGATAAACCTCTAAATTTATTCGATTTCCAAAATAAGTAACTTCAAATAAAAGATTCTTCTTAATACTGCTATATAATGGCATACAGGGCATCCTGTATTCCTCCCTAACAACAGGCTCAATAGAACTATACTCTAAATAATACCAAAATAATCCCTTCTTAAGTATAGACCTATAGAAAGGAAATTTTGACAATGCTAAATCTAATGCTTTTTCTAAAACCTCTTTATCTATTTTTTCATACAATTCACAGCTGCACCTAAACACCTTACTGTCTCTACTACTAGCTGTTGGAGGAAATATTTTTGCTGCATTATCAAGCTTTCTCCAAGGTCTTTGTGTTTTTTTCTTATTAACCAAGAAATCACCTCCACAGAAAATCATTTATTACTTCGTAGGTTTTTTCTACTATATCAAAGCTTGGTGGTAATGAGAAATAACCATGCAGTGCATCTGGGCAACGATATATACTAACCTTATTACCTGCTTCTAAAAGCCTTTCACCATAAGCCTCTCCTTCATCTCTTAATGGACAGAACTCAGCAGTAATAATTAATGTCTCAGGCTGATTAGAAAGGTCCTCTGCGCATAATGGAGAAAAATATGGATTTGTTTTGTCCTGTTCTGATGACATGTAAAGCTCCATATATCCCTCAACATTTTTAGAAGTAAGTAAATAGTCCTTACCATTTTCTCTAACTGAAGCAAACGGAGAATTTTCACTATAATCATTTCCTGTGGCAGGATATATTAGGATTTGCCTTTTAGGCATAAACTCTCCACTATCTCTAGCCATAAGCGATAAAGCAGCTGCTAAATTTCCTCCTGCACTATCTCCAATAATAGTTATATTCTCAGGCTTTATATTCTTATAGCTTTTATCTTTAAATATTTTTTTAGCAACAGCATAGCAATCCTCTAATCCTATAGGAAATTTATTTTCTGGTGCTAATCTATAATCTACTGAAACTACAATATGCTTAGTTAAGTTAGCCATATTAACACATACTTTTGTATAAGTATCTATATTTCCAGTAACCCAGCCTCCACCATGAAAAAACAGTAGCATACGATCAGTTTTTTCGTCCTTAGGGAAAAAAATTCTCACAGGAACCTCATGCTCACCATTTAAAATTAAATTATCCCAAATCTTATAATGCTTATATACCTTAAAGCTTTTATCATTTAATCTTCTTACTCTTCTCTGTAGCTTATATGTCTTTTTAACATCTACATCTAGATAGGACAAAAGCTTTAATGCAGCAAGCATAACTTTATTTATAGCCATTAAATACCACCTAACTCATTTATTTTAATGCTCTAATATTACTAAATCATTTGCCTTATGATATTAAAATTCACTATAAATGTCAATAGTTTTTTACTATTTGTTCAATTTTAAATATTAAAGGGTCTATATATAATGCAAGATATTATAGATCTTTTATTATATAAAATTATTTCGCACATTTTTGTGCTTCATTACGTTATACATTATGTAAGGAGGTTTTTAAATGATATCGCGATTTTCAATCAATAGGAAGTTGAAAAAGGCATTAGAAGGATTGAAATTTGTATTAAGAGAGGAGGATTTTTTTGAATAATGACAAAAAAATTAAATTAGCAATAAAATTAGCTTATGAACTACCAGAATCAAAAAGAAAAAAAGACTTACTTATGAGCTTGGATACACCAAGGATAAGCCTTTATGAGTTTTTTATTTCTCAAATAAAATACATAAGAAAGAGAACTTTATTTATTCAAGCAATTACAATGTTAATTTGTCTAATAGCTCTATTAAGCATAGATAAGAGCAATCTAAAAATAAATTATATTTCAATACTTCCATCTATTATACCTTTTTTTGTTTTAACTATTGCAACTGAAATATTTCGCTCTATATCGTACAATATGATGGAACTCGAGATGAGCACTAGATATAGCTTAGGTCAAATTATTATTGCCAGAACTGCAATATTGGGTAGTTTAAACTTTATTTTCTTTATTTTTCTCTTAATATTTTTAAAATTTAAGCTAGAATATAGTATTTTAAGTTTGAGCCTTTATATTTTAATACCATTTTTATTAACTTGCTTTGGTTTTCTTTACGTAATGAACTATATCAGAAATAAAAATGTAAACTTCTATTGTGCTGGAATAAGTATTTTTATAAGCTTATCAAACTTTCTTTTATATAATGCAAATTACAATATATATAATTATTTAAGCCTGGAATTTTGGTTAATATTATTTGCTTGCTTAACTTTAGGAGTTATAATTCAAGCAAAAAAATTTATTAAAAGTACGGAGGAATACAATTGAAACTCATTATAGATAGAATTACAAAACAATATGCTAATAAAATTGCAGTAGATAGATTATCGTATTCATTCAAGGATGGAGTATATGCACTTCTAGGTGCTAATGGTGCTGGTAAAACAACACTAATGAGAATGCTATGTGGTGTTTTAACCCCAACATCAGGAGAGATAACCTTGAATGGTTTAAACACAAATGATGAAGAATATAGAAACTTGCTAGGGTACTTACCTCAGGATTTTGGTTACTATCCTGAATAAAGACCTTTTCTGGTGGCATGAAGCAGCGTTTAGGCATAGCACAGGCAATGCTGAACAATCCAAAATTACTTATATTAGACGAACCAACAGCAGGATTAGACCCTAAGGAGCGTGTTAAATTTAGAAATCTTATTTCAGATTTAGCAAAGGACAGAATTATAATATTATCAACTCATATTGTATCTGATATTGAGTACATAGCAAATAAAATATTAATAATGAAATCAGGTCAGCTTATTCATAATGGAAGTTTAAATGAAATTATTAAAGTTATTAAAGATAAAGTTTGGGAATGCAGTGTTTCAACATATGAAGCTGAAGAATTATCAAATTTATATACAATTATAAATATTCGTCATGAAAATAATAAGACATTTTTAAGGCTTGTTGCGGATGAAAGTCCAAGCCCTGATGCTGTTAAGTCTGAAGCATGCCTAGAGGATTTGTATATTTATTACTTTAGCGAATTAAGCGAGGTCGAGAGAAATGAAAAATAATTTTTTTACACTCATAGGATTTGAATTTAAAAAGATATTTAAACGTAAATCTACATATTTATCGTTTTTAATGATAGCATTTATTATAATAATATCATCAATTGGCACTATTGTTGGTGACCACTATGTAAATGGAGTAAAGGCAATTAGCAAATATGATATGATGAACATTGATAGACAATATTCCAGAGCAAATAAAGGATACATTGATGAAGATAAGATATCTGATATTATTATGCAAAGTAAACTTTTATTAGTTGATAAAGAAAATTTATCATCATCTAATGAAGTAATTGTACTTTCATCTAAACTTGGTAAAAATGAGCTTATATATGCAAAAATAGTTTCAGTTATACTATTTTCACTTATTATATCTTTATTAACTATTTGTACTACTATACTGACAAGTTTATTTATATATGGTTTTGATGGAGCAAATGTTGAAATTCAAGTATATTTTCCTCTAATGCCTTATCCACTAACTATGCAAAAAGCAGTAATTATAATGTCATTAGTTTCTCTTACAGCAATTTTACTAATTTCAATGTTTACAATGTTTATGTCATCAAAACTAAAGAATCCTTTTGGAGTAATAATAATTACAAATATACTAATATTTGCACCTATGTTTATTTCAATACCAGAAAATAACAGAATATTAGCAACAATTTTAAGAATTCTACCAGTAAATATGTTAGAAATATCAGATGTATTTTCGGAGTATTTCTTTGTCTTTGGAGATTATGTATTCACTCCATATGAATTTTTACCTATTTTTTCTCTTATAGCTTGTATTTCATTAATTCCATTTTCTTTTAAATCTTTTAAAAACTATCAAGTTGGTTAATAATTTATTTGTGCAAATTTTAAAACACTCATTTATAAATAATATAAGTGAGTGTTTTCTTGCTCTGCTTTTAATCTTGCGTAACTACATAGACACTCGTGTCATTACTTATAAAATTTTTAATTAGATATTTATAAAAATATATTGACAATATTTATTTTTATTTGTATAATGATATCGTTAAAGGATTAGCTACTAAGATAATTAATGCATTTGTTAATGCATTAAAGAAAATCGGAATAATCAAGATGCAATTAGGTTGTCTAAATAACATCGGGTTACACCTTTGGAAATCATTTGATATATACGAAGTAAGAAGAGCTATTATAAAAAAAGAGAACAGACTATATTGGAATATTATAGTATTTGAAAAGGAGATTATAAAATGAAAAGCATAGAAACACTTGTAAAACAATACACAGAAATATTAAATGAGAAAAAAGAAACATGTAAACAAAATTGTGATGCACTAACTAAAGATAGTCGCAAGGACGAGGCTGATTTAGAAAAAATAAAGCTCAATATTTATGATATATTTAATACATTTATTGGTGTAACACAAAGAGAAATTTCAAAAAAGCAATTTAATGATGAAGATGCAAAATATCAAGCATTTTGCAACGAATATCTTTGCAGCTTTGATAAAATTCCAGAGAGCTGGAGAATTAAATTAGAAAAAGCTAAGGAAAACAATGATGTTATTAACATAGTTATAGAAGAAAGCAAGCTATCAGTAGCATCTGATTTAAAAAATATATTTTCTAATTTAATTTAAATCAATCATGTAACTAAGAAAAGAAAGGAAACTAAAATGACTGAATTAGAAGTTATAAAGCTATTTAAGAGCTTAGCAGATAAATCAAGATTATTAATCTTAAAATCATTAATAAAGGAACCAATGTATGTTGAGCTACTAGCTGAACGTTTACAGTTGACAGCACCAACAATTTCATTTCACCTAAAAAAGCTGGAGGATGCAAATATTGTAAAATCTAGCAAGGAGCAGTACTACACAGTATATTCGATAAATGAAGATGTTTTAAAATCAGCAATAATTGATCTAATAAAAGAAGAGTCATCTGAAGAGAATATACAAAATCAAAGAGAAGAGGAATATAGAAAAAAAGTTATAGAAAACTTCTTCGAATATGGAAAGCTAAAAAACATCCCTGTACAAAGAAAGAAAAAGCTTATTGTTCTTGAAGAAATCGCAAAGGCTTTTGAGATTGGTAAGGAATATACAGAAAGAGAAGTAAATATTATAATAGCAGATTTCAATGATGATTTTTGTACAATAAGAAGAGAATTTATTAGTGAAAAAATGTTTACAAGAAACAACGGAATGTATATAAGATTAAAATAAAATTACGGAGAATAAAAATGGAAAGAAAAATAATAAATAAAATAGTTAAAGCTATTGGTATTCATTTAATAATATAAATTGTCGTATTTTGTCGAATAAAATTTATTGAAAAATTCTAAACAATATTCTATAATTTCCCTATAGATGTCCTTGGAATAATTATAATATTTATTAAAACATCTATGGGGGGTAAAACAAAGCACTTTTCGAAGTGCTTTGTTTTTTTATTTAAATATTATTATATAAAAATTTTAAATCCTTTAGCATTTCTTCTGAAGTTTGGTATCTACATTCCAATTCTGTTTTAGTGGCCTTTTCTATTATTTTACATAAGCCTTTATCTATTTTAATATGACTATGACTTAAAGCTTTTAAATCTATATCATTACATTTTAGCTTACTACCACTCATTAGATGATATAAACTAGCTCCTAAGCTATAGATATCTGCTCTTTCATCTATTTTAAATTTATTTTTAATTGTGTTAACTCCTTTTCTAGGATTGCCACTATTTAATGCCAATAACTGCAAGTTCATATTGTTAGCTTTATCTTCAGATGATATTAATTTTTCACTAATATTTAATCTATTTATTAAATTAAATAATGAAGCTTGCTCAGGAGATGAATATCCTTCTGAATAACCTAATGAACTAATATCATTTGAAAACATCAAAGATACATTAAAATCAATAAGACATATATTATCATCAATATTAAGCATTATATTATCCGGCTTAATATCACTATGGATTATGGGAATACTTCTACTATGTAAATAGGATAGTGCCTCACAAAGCTGTATAGCCCATTTTATAACTCTCTTTTGTGGAAATCTTTTACGCTTTTTAAGCTCATCTGCAAGGCTTGTGCCTACTATATATTCTATTACCGAATACAGCTCCCCATCATACTCAAAAATATCATAAACCTGTGGTATATAACTATGTTTTAAGTTTTTTAATATATCTATTTCTCTTCGCTCATTAATTTTATATCTTAGCTCATCTCTTATTTGCTTTATAACTACAGCCTTTTTCAATCTTATATGATAAGCTTTAAATACTGCACCACTAGCTCCAAAGCATATATTTTCTTCTATAATATATGTATCATTTATAACTTCACCAATTTTTATCATATTTTTAAAACCCCTATCTAGTAAAGCTTAAATGTAAACACCTCGTCAGAAAGTCTTATTTCACTATTATGCTCAAGCCTAACTGCCTGTCCATCCGATAATTTAACTTCATTAATGTAGCTACTATTTTTTGATTTTTTGTCTTGTAGAAAATACTCATTATTTATTTTAATAATATCTGAATGAGCTCTACTTATTGTTTCATTATCCAAAATTGCGTAATCAACATATTCCTTTTCTTTACCAATTCTAAACATGCTACTAGTAATATTTA
>JBPOHM010000016.1:0-1987 GCA_052035585.1 Bacillota bacterium | reverse complement strand
ATTTTAAAATCATCCAAATTAATAGGTAGTATTTTT
Organism: Bacillota bacterium; assembly: GCA_052035585.1. Taxonomy (GTDB): domain Bacteria; phylum Bacillota; class Clostridia; order Tissierellales; family Sedimentibacteraceae; genus UBA1535. The sequence continues at coordinate 1,951 of JBPOHM010000016.1, read as the reverse complement.
TTGTCTTTTAAGACAAACTGATAACAATCCGAAACTGATCTATCCAAAATTGTTCTGCCATTCCATTCAACTCCAATATTATTATCCGTATCCTGTACCAAAAAATAGATAGAGGCAATGTCTTGGTCAGTAATTATTTTATCTGTTACATTTAAAATTTCTAACATTGCTTGTTGCTGATTAGTTATAGACTTTGCACTACTAACACCTATAATAAAGAATACAGTAGAAAGTATCGTCATTGAAATAATAATAATCTTTGTATTTGCATTTTTAAATGAAATCCAAATTAATCTGAAAATTATAATACTTATTAATGCTGGAAGAAAAATACCTATTCTATTATTCATTGATGATAGCGCTATAGTATGAATACTATCTCTATTTATTAAACTTAAGCCGGAATTTTTAATAATATTATATGTTATAGCTGTATGTAACAAAAAAACTGATATAAGTGCTATGAATTTTTTGTTTGATAATTCTATTATTTTTGTTAGTTTTATAAATCCTAGCAACAGCAGCGGACCGATAATAATTTCATTATACCTGCCATAAACAATATTATCGACTGTTATTGGATTAATAAAAAATATTGCACTAATTGTTATAGTGATTGCAAAAGAAATAAGTATGAACAAGTAAAAATAAAAAGTGTTTACGTTTTCATCCTTCTTTCTGCACATATATTTAAACATCTGTTGTGCTAATTCTATTATACCAAAATAGAAAACTAAAAAAGATGCTGCACTCAAATAGAAAAGATGTCCGATATATGCTTTACTTAAATCTATGACTCCTTTTACAGATAATATTTGCATCAATTTATTTAATTGCCCTGAAAAGTCATTTGTAGAAAGACCGATGTCATTAAGCCAAAGATTTTCTTGAATATCGCTTTTTATATACCTATGTATAATCATAACAACTATAATTGGAATAATTACACAAAGAAATTGTTTTATAGTTATTTTTTTCAAAATCTTCATAATAAAAGCAACCGTTATACTTGCTATTAATATTCCCAAAGTTCTTTGGTGGACTATGTATATATAGCTGCTTATTACCCCAATGACAACAAATTTATATATGCTAGTTTCATTGCTTAAATCTACAAAACACCAAGATAATATCCAAAATAAAAGCATCAACAAACATTCACTCATTGTTATATGTGAATATAATATATATGTCGGGTACATGGAAATAAAAAATGAGATGCTTAATATAATATTTATATTGCAATTTTTTAATAATTTTTTTGCAATATCATAACAAAGTAAAAAACTGATGCTTCCCATAATACCATTCATTATAACAGCAACCTTATACATTGTTGATGTATTTACAAATATTTTAAATAAAGGAACTAACAATAATGAATAACCATACGAATAGTATGGTATTTTTGATACTGTAGCTGACCAATCATAACCTGCAAAATATGCTGCATTTGCCCAATAGCCATATTCATCGCCCAATATGTAAATTATTCCTGTGTCATTTACAAATATAATATGAGTTAAGAATACTATTATTGTTAAGAGTGTTAATATTTTAGTTTCGTTTTGTATCCCTATGGAATCATTTATCATTAGTATCCTCATTAGAAAAATTAATTTTTATGTACTAGTATTTCATACAACTGTCTATGTTTGTTTGATATTACTTCTAAAATAATACCGCATATCCACATCAACACTGATATAATATATAATGATACGGAAACGATTAATGTAGGAAACCTCGGTACTTCTCCTGTTTCTAAAAATTCCAATACTATAGGTACAAAAAATATAGTAGCTATGGTTATACATATAATAGCAACTAGAGAAAAGAACAAATATGGTTTGTAATCTCTGAAGAGTCTGGCAATGGTTTTTAAAACCCTAAATCCATCTGAGAATGTATTTAATTTTGAAGAACTTCCTTCAGGCCTATCCTTATAAAT
>JBPOHM010000158.1:0-15938 GCA_052035585.1 Bacillota bacterium | reverse complement strand
GTTTTTTTTATAATAATTTCTCTAATTTTTCTCTGTCGAATCCAACAACAGCTTCATCATCAATGTATACTACTGGAACTCCCATGAATCCCTTTGATATTAAGTCTTTTTTTGCTTCAACATCTATTGATACATTTTTTTCTGTAAATGAAACATTTTTTTCCTTTAGATAATCCTTTACTTGTACACAGTATGGACAAGTATTACTTGTATAAACTATTACGTTTTTCATTAGTACCTCCTTGAAATAATTAAAATATATTGAATAAAATTTATTCACTCTTATTCATTTAGTATAGTCTTAGCTTTGCTAAGAAATTTATACTAATACTATATATTTAATCCTTAAAAAAATATTAACATATTTTTTATTATTTTACCATTATTATTTTTATTAATATGTAACTTTGTCACTGGTAATTATTGCCAACATATTAAAGCATTAATTTTATACAAAAAAGGACAGTAAGCACTTTACTATCCTTATCATCATATTCTTAATTATAAATAATTATTATATCCATAACACCATTATAGTTTTTACTTATATTATAAAACTTGAGTGTTGAATTTATCTTAATATCATTTACTGATGCTTCACTAAATGATGCTATATTTCCTGAACTATCATAATTACATGTAAATACCATAACATTTTTTGAATACTCAACATATGATATTCCATCAATTTGTAGCTGTCCATTATATATTGCTGTTACCTTACTTTTTGATATTTCAGGTGAATATGCTACTATATCAGTTACTATATTATTGGTTATTATAAGCTTAACAAATTGATTTTTATAGTTTCTTAAATCCTTGTTCAAATTTTTATCTACACTATAGGTAGTTGCGTAATTAAATAATTTTACCGAGCTAGAATCATTACCTATAGTTTGGATTGCTCCATAAATTGTACCTGTAAATTTAACAGGTGGTGATATGATTGTTGGATTTTCTGGGTTTACTTGCACCTCTGGTTCAGTTGTTTTGATATAACTCCTTTCTAGTACAAGCATCTCAGCAGTTCCAGCCTGATTAAATACTGCTTTTCCTTCGATATAATTTCCTAGGCTAGACCTACTAAGCTTTTCATACCTATCATTGCTTATCTGAACAATAGTAGTACTTGTTCCAATAATGCCACCATAATTACTCAAGGTACCAGTTTTACTATTAAAGTCACCTGCTATATTAATACCATCTATCTTTTTTACTATTTTAATACTACTCTCATTATACAAATCGTATTTTATAAAGTCACCTTTATTTAAGTAAGCTGTATATTTAACATTTCTATTAACAAATTCCTTTGAAACTAAGCCACTATATTCTCTTAGCTCAAAGCTTTGAACGCTTCCTTTTTTATTTATGATTGTAATTATAGGTAACTGATTAATTTCAGCATTTTTAACATCTAAAACTATTCCATAGTTTTCTGGTTCTTTACTATATCTCAATATTTTTGCATCGACTATCTCATTGTTGACATCAAGAATTGCCTTCATGCTATCACCAATGTTATCGAGTGTAAGCTCTTCCTTCATCCTAAAATCAGGACTTAATCTATAGTTCTTTAGGTTTATAGTATAAAAGTCTCTATAATTAAGCTTACCTTTCCAGCCAAAATCACCTATAATAGAATTTCTTACTACATTGATAATTAAAGTGCTTTTAACACCCTTATCTTCTTTTGTTTCATAGAAATATACTAAATCATCTTCTTGAATATCGTAAATACTATTTGCATCACCTATTACCTTCACATGCTCAAGTGAAAGCTTCCCATTAAATGTAGGAAGAATTTTACCTGCAAAGGTCATATCTCCATCCTTGTATAAGGATCTTGCGTCTATAACTGCATTATCAGTTGCTTTATATGCAACTGCTCCTATTATTGTTTCAGAGTCATCACTCATAACAAGCCTTAAATGTGAATTTTTTAAATCATCTCTAGTAACCTTAGACTTTAAGCCATTAAAAACAATTGGTACACCATTTAAATCATAAGTAGTATTATTTTTAAATTTATCACTTAAAAATATTATATTTGTAGATGAAGCATAGGTTACCTCTCCCTCTATAGTTTTATATAAAGGGTTTTCTACTAATAATATTTTACCATTGCTATCAAAATAAACATCGCACACATTTAACAAGTAAGCACTCAAATCTATATATGCATGGTTAAGTGCGAAAACATCATCTATCTTCATTGTTACCTTTTTCCCTATATTGTTAAGTAGGGTTTCACCAGTAAAGCTAAGTCTATCATTTCTATACTCAACAGTATTAGTGAATAAAGCATTATAAACAAGATACGCTAAGCTTTCTCTTGTCATAAATTCTGTGCTCGGATTGTTTACATTTTTAAGTAAGCCTAATTCCTTAGCTAGTTTTAAATATCCTTCAGCACTGCTATCAGCAACAGCCTTTTCTTTATATCCTAATATTTTTAAAATGACTGTTATAGCCTCAGAGTATGATAGATATTTATTAGGTTTATATGTATTTTCATCTTCTGCTTTTATGATATCTAATTCATCTACTAAATCAACGTATCTTTCAGCCCAATGGCCTTTCATATCTGTAAAGTTAGATTCCATTCCTTTAGTAAACTCATTATATCCTAATAATACTACAGCAATTTTTGCCATTTCAGCTTTTGTAACACAATTTCCGGGTTTGAAGCTTTGTCTATCATAGCCTTCCATTAAACCATATATAGATAAAATCTTTAAGATTTCTCTTGTATCTTCATTTAAAAGATCTGAGTACTCGAAAGCATTTACTTTAAATGTGAGCATAGGTAAAATTAACAATACTAATATAAGCATTGAAATTACTCTTTTTAATTTATTCTTCATTAAAACTCACTCCTTTCTTTATACTCTACTTCATTATGCTCTCATTATATTACATAGAAAGTGTATATATATTACATTAAAATTACAATTTCAAGCAATAGATTGATATAATTTGAACTATCTTCGCTATTCAATAGGCTTAAAAATTAGTATTAAAAAAATCGAAGAAAAACTCTACATTTTTCTTCGATCTTTTTACTATTCAATAACTAAAACACTACATTTACATGTGTCTGGGCATTGATTATATGATGAGTTATTTACTCCATTTGAATTTATACTATTAATAAGGGTATCCCCTATTTTTACATCTGAATTATCATTATATTTATTTTTTAATTTTATTTTAAATGCTATTCTCTTACATTCAGATGGATTAACAACATCAAAGCTCCATTTTAGTATTGTGCGATTATCATAGGAATATAGCTTTGCTGGCTCATAATTTGAGCTTTGACTTATATACTTAAAGCCACTATCTAATACACTCTTTAAATATGCCCTTCTAATTAAATCATACTGTCCTGCCTTACATTCTATATAAAGCTTTGTTTCATCACCAATTCTCATTTTCTCATCATCACATCTGAGCTTGATTTCGTAATCCATTACTTCGCTTGTTATACTATCAGATGATATTTCTCCATCGGATAATAAATATGTATTGATATTGAGGATAGCCTTATGAAGTATCTTGTTTCCTGAATTTTCAATAGAGTCAACTGTGTACTTATCATACAATGCTAAATCAAAGCTAATAATATTTTCCGACATAGGAGAAAGCTTAAAATTATTGGCAAACAATATCAAATTATTATTTCCAACCTTTCGATTTGGCTCAACTACCTTTATGTACTCAACAATATCACTATCAGGTCCATCTACCTTAATATTACCCAAATATCTTAACCCATTTGCAAGGGTAGAATTCAAAGAGCATATTTTAAAATATTCACTACAATTTTTAATTATAATTTTTATTCTATATACCCAAGCTGGGATAAAGGAACTATCTCTTAAGCCAGCTCCCTTTAATATTTTTTTAGGAAAATATATTTTAACACTACAATCATTCATATCATTATGTCCTTTCTGTAAAATTTACATCATATAGACATAATATTCTGATATAAATCATATGTGCATAAATAGCATAGCCTGAGCATATAAAAAATATGGATTAAGCCTAATAAAGAAAAAATCAAAGAAAATATGACATCTTCTTTGATTTTCTAATAATTATTGTATTATATCATACATTTTTTCCATTAGGTCATAAGGCATAGCACCTTTAAAATATGTTACTGCTTCACCTTTCTCGTTTACAGCATATGTTGTTGGATATGCATCAACTCCATATAATGAAGCTACTTCCTTCTTTTCATCTAATAATATAGTACCTGATAAATTTTGCTCATCAATAAACTTCTGTACTGTTTCCTTTGATTCTCCAACATTTACAAATAATATTACTAAATCATCCTTATGTGCTTCCTGTAGCTTCATCAAATCTGGCATTTCTTGAACACAGAATTTACACCATGTTGCCCAAAAGTTAATCAAAACCTTTTTGCCAAGAAAATCACTCAATTTAACTGTATTACCTTCCATATCCATAAGCTCAAAATCTGGAGCCATTGTTATCTTCATATTTTTATCATCAGAATTACTTGCTGTTTTTGCATTATCTGTCGTACCCTCTATTTTCTTTGGAATATCGGCCTTATCACTTGAGCAAGATGTTAAAAGCAGCATAGTAACAAGCAATAATGCAATTAATATTCTTTTCATAACAACTCTAGCCTCCCTCTATATATTTTTTATAATAAATTATTAAAGATTGTTAATTTATCTAGCATTATCAAAATACCGATAATGATTATAATTACTCCTCCAATTTTATTTATATAAACACTTATCTTTTCAAATTTAGCCATGTTTTTATCAAATAAATTTAGTATAAATGACACAACAATAAATGGTATTGCAAAGCCTACAGAGTATATTAAAAGTAGCAAGGTACCCTTCCCAAGACTTGCTTGACCAGCCGCCATAAATAGTATTGTACCAAGAACTGTACCTATACAAGGTGTCCAGCCAATAGATAAGGTCATACCCATTAAAATCGAGCCTAAAAAGCCTTTGGCTTTAGGAGTTCTCATATTTGATGTAAAATTAAATAATCTTAACTTTATGAGTCCGAGCATATTAAATCCTAGGATAACTATAATTGCTCCGCTTATAAATCTAAAAATCCTCATATTTTTTGAGATAAAGCTTCCCAAAGCAGATACAGCTCCACCCAAAATCATAAATATTATTGTAAATCCAACTATAAATCCTATAGTTCTTGTAAATATTAAAAGCTTTCCTTTTTTAGTATTATCATCAATTGAAACACCTGCTATATATGCTATATATGCTGGAATCAATGGAAGTATGCACGGTGAAAAAAATGAAGTTATACCTGCAAAAAAGGCCACAGGAAAAGTTACATCACCCAAACTTAAATCCTCCTTGAAAATTATAGAAATAAAGCATATGTTATATGCTTTATTATTTATTTACAGTTTTACAAATAAATATTCTATTATATTTTTTGGATAAAATATCATATGCTTTTGTAATTGAAGATTTATCAGTATAAAAGCCAAAGACCGCAGATCCACTGCCGGTCATAAGAGATGAAATCGCTCCTGACTTTATTAATTCTTTTTTAATTTGAGGTATTTGTGCCTGTAGCTTAAAGGCTGCAAACTCAAGAGTATTAGCAACTGACATACAAGTATTATAATGGTCATTTGCATTTATATAGTCTAAAATTTTATTATCACTATATTTATTATGATCCTTCTCTGTTAGTGTTTTATAAGCAAGTGGTGTAGGTATACTAAAGTCTGGCTTAATAATAAGTATATTTTCCCATATAAATGGATTTAACTCTGTGATTATGTCACCAAGTCCCTCACAAAGACAGGTACCTCCCTTAAGACAAAAGGCTACATCTGCACCTACCTTAACACCTATTTCCTGCATCTCCTCCATAGTCATACCAAGCTTCCAAAGCTCATTAAGCCCAGTTATCACAGCAGCAGCATTTGAGCTACCCCCTGCGAGACCTGCACCAGATGGAATTGTTTTTTTAATTATAATTTTTATACCTGTATCTATGTTAAATTTATCTTTAATTAATGATGCTGCTTTATAGCAAGTATTTCTCTCATCAATAGGTATTTTTCTATTATCACAGGCTAACTCAATGCCAAATTTATTTTCAAATATCTCTAATTTATCATACATACTTACTCTTTGCATAACAGTCTTTATATTATGATAATCATCTTCTCTTTTATTTAAAACATCTAAAAACAAATTTATCTTTGCATATGAGTTAAGCTTTAATCGTTTCATATTAACTCTTCTCCTTATAGCAGTCCCTTTTCTACTAAAAATTTATTAATATTAACTAATAAATTTTCAAAGTCTTCCTCGTCCTTTGCAAGTGTTTCAACTGGGCACATCCCTGTCTTATCTCTATTTTCTACGTATTCAACCTCTTCTAATGCTATTAGCTTTATTCCATTATCAATAAGTAGGTTTTTTGCTCTAGTTGTTATTACCTCACAGTATAATTCCTTGATTTCTGCCTCTCTATATATCCATGCAGCAGCCTTACCTATAACTCTATCTGAACAAGAGGCTCCCTTCATTTGCTCCTTAATATTCATATATGCTAGGTATAGAGGTTTAATTCCAAAGCCGTCATTTTTATATATCACTTTATTATTATTAACTATAACTATTTTTTGATTTTCGTTGTACATTGTTTCCTGTGCTAAATTTAAATTGCTCATGTTTATGTCCCTTCTAATTTTTATATAATTAATTTTTTAAGCTCCATGTACCTTCTTAGATAGTTCTATCCCTGTTTCTGTTGTTGCAATACCTCCTAAGGCTGTTTCCTTTAAATTAGGATGCATCATTATTCCAACACTGTACATAGCCTCTACTGTCTCATCAAAATCCACTACACTAGTAATTCCAGATAAAGCTAATTCTGCTGAGGTCATCGCATTAACTGCTCCAGATGAGTTTCTTTTTGAGCATGGAGATTCTACAAGTCCAGCAATTGGATCACAAATTAGTCCCATTACATTTTTTAATGCTATTGCTGCTGCCATTAAGGCCATCTTTGGTGTTCCTCCTGCCATTTCAACAAGTCCTGCTGCTGCCATGGCTGCTGCTGAACCACATTCTGCTTGACACCCTCCCTCTGCTCCAGAAACAGTTGCATTTTGAATAATAATCTTTCCTATACCTGATGCTGTTAAAAGACCTTTAATTATAGTCTCATCATCACATCCAAGCTCCTCTGCACCTGTTATAATTGAAGCAGGTATAATTCCACTTGAGCCTGCTGTTGGTGCTGCACAAATCCTTCCCATTGAAGCATTATGCTGTGCAGCTGCTAAGGCACGAATCATTGCTCTATTTATAGAGCTACCACATATTGTTTTTTTGCTTTTTACATATATATCTAATTTTTGGGCTTCTCCACCTATTATTCCACCCATTGTCTCCTTTGCTTCCATATCATCTATAGATTTTTTCATAACGTCTAATATGTTATACATCCTTGATATTATTTCATCTCTTGTTGCGGTTGTTGATTCTATTTCATCGTTTATAACAACCTCTGATATTGGAAGATTTTTTTCTATACATTCTTTTAGTAGCTCTTTTGCATTATTATACATCTAACTTCTTCCCTTTCTCTACTTTGCTCTATGCTTTTTAATCTCAATTACTGTTTTCATTGCATCAATCTCTTTTATTAATTCAATTACATTACTATTTGCTGGGCTATCAAGCTCTATTACCATTGATGCATCCTTTGAGCCAGGATTTCTTAACACTCTCATATTAGCAATATTAATTCTATTATGAGCAAGTATTCCTGATACCTCACTTATTATACCTCTTCTATCAATATGTCTTGTTATTATAGTGTCGTATTCACCTGTAAAATCAACATCAAAATCATTAATTTTTGTAATAATAACAGCTCCACCACCAACAGAAGAACCAATCACATATGTTATTTTACCATTTATATCCTCAAGCTCAAACTTGACTGTATTTGGATGAACTAAGCCTAAGTCTGCTAGTACAAATTCATACTCCAAATTTTCTTGCTTTGCTATTTGTAATGAATCTCTAAGCCTTTCATCATCAGGCTCGTACCCTAATATACCAGCAACAAGTGCTCTATCTGTACCATGACCTTTATATGTTCTAGCAAAAGAACCATGAAGATAAAACTTTGCTCTTATTATTTTCTTATCACATATATCTCTAGCTATTTTCGCAAGACGTGCTGCCCCTGCTGTATGCGAGCTTGATGGTCCTATCATAATAGGTCCTAATACTTCAAAAATGCTACCTACTTTTTTCATTTTATAAAATCCTTTCAATCTCTATTATAGCTATATTATTAGATTTTCAGACTTTTGTAAAGAAAAATATTCTACTACTTATGCAAATTATAATAACATTTTATTATATATTTTTAGTTGCTTATAATTATTGAAAAATAAAAGCAAGTAAAACATAAATATATTGATTTTTTTTAATGTATTTATTATAATGTATCTTATATACAAAGTTTCGACAAATTATGTAGTTTTTCTATTATTTTACATAAAATTTTCTATTATAATCGTATTTTTAATGTTCATAGACTTAAGAAAGGAAAGGAATAATTATGAAAAATGGTTCATTAAGAGCTAAAATTTTATCTACTATTTTACCTCTAGTTATTTTATCTTTAGGTATTGTTATCTTAATAAATTCTATTGGAAGCTTAACTGTAACGGAGAGAATTATTGAGAATATTATTGGTGAAACATCTAAAGAAGCAGTACTCACTATTGAGAGTGAGCTAAAAAACTTAACTGATATAGTAGGTGAAATTGGTACTACAAAATTTTTAGCTAGCAATACAGAGTTAATGAAAGACAAGGAGGCACTTCTTGCAGATAAGGAGTATCAATATGGCTTTGCATCATTAAGCATAGCTGATAAAAATGGAGTACTTTTAAATGGAAAAAAAATAGCACAGACTGAGTTAGTAGAAAGTGCTTTAAACGGCAAAATTGCTATAAGTTCACCTATAGTAAGTGCTGATGGTAATTCAACAGAAATAGTAATTACAGCACCTCTTTGGAGCAATGGCGTTTATAATTCAAAGGTTGTAGGTGTTGTATATGCTACAATGAATGGTATTCGTCTATCAACTATTATATCAAATATTAAAATTGGTGAGACTGGTACAAGCTATATAGTTGACAAATATGGTACTACTATTGCTGATCATGATTATAGTCTAGTTTTAGCAAAAGAAAATTCAATTGAAGAATCTAAAACAGATAAATCATTAGAGAAATTTGCAGAGCAAGATATAACAGCAATAAATGGAACACCTGCATTTTCATCAATTCCTTATAATGGTATTGATTATTTAGTATATACTACACCAATTAAAAATAGTGATAATTGGGCTGTTGGTATTATGGTTGAAAAATCAGAATTTTTAATGCCTATCTATATAATGATTATAGTTTCAGCAATCACTTCTATATTAGCCCTAGCATTTGTTATTTTCTTTATATTTAGATTTGCAAGAAAATTGACTAAGCCTATAGTTGAAATAGAAGGTGCTATTGAAGAAATGGCAAAAGGTAACTTCGATATAAGTGTTGATGTAAAATCAAATGATGAAATTGGTAAAATAGCTACTGGTCTTAATTCTATGATAAACATTACAAATACGATAATAAAGGATGCTGTAAGAGCCTTAGAGGAAATGGCTAGCGGTAATTTTGACTTAGAGTCTGATATTGAATATATCGGAGTATATAAACGAATCGAAAATGCAATAGTTACTATTATGTCATCACTTAGTGAGACTCTTGGTGCAGTTAAAATCGCTGCAGAACAGGTTTCTTCAGGTGCAAATCAGGTTTCCTCAGGTGCACAAGCATTATCACAGGGTGCAACTGAACAAGCAAGTAGTATAGAAGAGCTTTCTGCTACTATAAATGAAATTTCGGAAAAAATTATTGCTAATGCAGAGGATGCAAAGGTCGCTAATGATATAACGATTAAAACCGGTGATGAGGTTCAGAACGGAAATAGACTTATGCAGGATATGCTAGTAGCAATGGAAGAAATAAGTGATAAGTCAAGTGAAATAAAGAGAATTGTAAAAGCAATTGAAGATATAGCCTTCCAAACAAATATCCTAGCACTAAATGCAGCTGTTGAGGCCGCACGTGCAGGAGCGGCTGGTAAGGGATTTGCTGTTGTAGCAGATGAGGTACGTAATCTAGCTCAAAAGAGCGCTAATGCTGTAAAGGATACAACACAATTAATTGAAGCATCATTAAGCGCTGTTGAAAACGGAAAGCTTATCGCAGATGAAACAGCTGAATCTTTAATATCTATTGTTAGAATGACTGCTGTAGCAATTGAAAAAATTGAAAATATAAGTAAATCATCATCAGCTCAGGCTGACTCGATAAAACAGGTTACATTGGGGGTTGAACAAATATCAGCTGTAACTCAAACAAATTCTGCAACATCAGAAGAAAGTGCAGCTGCAAGCCAAGAATTATCAAGTCAAGCTTCTATGCTTAACGATTTAGTAAGCAGGTTTAGAATCCAAGGAGGGATAAAAAATGTTTAAAAAAATGAAGTTAAGACGCTATTTACTTATAGTATTTTCACTAATTATAGTACTAGCTGTATTTTTAACAGTTATAGGAACTATTGGTCTTATTCAAACTAAGGCATCTTTAAATGAATTAACAACTGACATATTAGTAGCTGAAAAATTAGTTAAAGCTTGTAGAATAGAAACTAATACTGCAGCTAGAGTTGTCGGAGATATAGTAAATTCATTTAATGAGGAAGATGTTCTTATATTAAAAAATCAAGTAAGTGTATCTATAAACAATGTTAAGGATAATTTAATAGCTCTTAAGTCTAAGTTAGGAGCAAACAATAGCTTATATATTGAATATGAAAGTGCATTTTATACTTGGGTAGATACAGCTAACAAAGCGATTAGTGAGGTAGAAGGTAACAATAGACATTTAGCAAGATTAACTTTATTAAATGAAAGCGCACCTGCAATTAAAGAGCTTGCCAATAAAGCATTGGAAATTGAGTCACTTACAGAAAAAAGCTCTAATGAGGCTCAAGCAAAGATGTCAAATAGAATTACTATATACATGATAGTTCTATTTGTTACATTAGGACTAGTTCTTTTAACAAGTATTTTCTATGCATTTAGAGCAACAAATAAGATTAATGATGCACTAGGTAAAATCAAGGATGCTATTGAGGAGTTAACAAAAGGCAATTTACATGCAAATATTGATTATGTTGCTAATAATGAATTTGGGGAGCTAGTAGAAAAAATTAATTTTAGTTTCCAAGAAATATTAAAATACATAACTGCTATTGATTTTGGTTTAGCAGAATTTGCTAAAGGAAATTTCAATACTGACTATAGTATGGAATTCATCGGAGATTTTGCAAGTATAAAAAGATCCTTCGAGAAATTCCAGACTGATATGAATAGCACTCTACTTGAATTAGATATGGCATCTGATCAAGTTAAATCAGGTGCAGATCAAGTAGCACAAGGCTCTCAATTACTAGCTCAAGGTGCAGAGGAGCAAGCAAGTAGTATAGAAGAATTATCAGCAAATATAAGTGAAATAAGTAATAAAATTTCTCAAACAGCTGATTTTTCAAGAATTGCTAATGAATTAGGTAAGCAGTCAGGAAAAGTTGTTACAAAGAGTCAATCAGAAATGAAGCAAATGATGCAAGCTATAAAGGAAATTGCAACAGCATCTGAAAATATTCAAAGAATAATTAAAGCTATTGATGATATTGCTTTCCAAACAAATATATTAGCACTTAATGCAGCAGTTGAAGCAGCCCGTGCTGGTGCTGCTGGAAAAGGATTTGCAGTTGTTGCAGATGAGGTTCGTAATTTAGCACAAAAATCTGCTGATGCTGCAAGAGATACTTCTGATCTAATAGAAAATTCTATGCGTTCTGTAGCACATGGAGAAAAGCTAGCAAATAATACTAATAAGGCATTTGGCGAGGTTGCAAAGGTTTCAGATCAGATACTTGAAATTATTGAGAAGATAGCTACTTCTTCAAATGAACAAGCATCATACATTACACAAATTTCTGAAAGTGTAGATCAAATTTCCTATGTTGTTCAAACAAACTCTGCTACATCACAAGAAAGTGCTGCAGCAAGTGAAGAGCTAAGTGCTCAAGCTGCAAATATGAAGTCATTAATTAATAACTTCAATTTGAATCGTGACGCGGCAGGATATGTAAGAAGTAATGAATATACTATAAATAGCAATTATACAAATAATAATTATTCAAACAACTCAGAATATTCAGAAGATTTTAACTATTCAGATGACCTTGAAGATATAGAGTCTTTAGAAGGTATAGAATTTAATGGAGATTTTGAAGATATAGAAGATATTGAGGATTTTGAAAATTTAGAGTTTAATGAAAATGAATAAAAGCTTTCTCAGATTAAATAACCCTCTGAAATTAAATTTCAGAGGGTTATATTTATATTATTTATTTATTAAACTTCTTTGTTAATTCAAGTACTCTGCCTTTTAATACTGATAAATCAGCCTTTTTACTAATTGCTAAATCCATTATGTCAGCTAATTCTAATATCTCAGCTTTTCTCATACCTCTTGTAGTTATAGCAGGAGTTCCAATTCTTAATCCACTTGTTATAAATGGAGATTGAGGATCGAAAGGAATAGTGTTCTTGTTAGTAGTTATATGTATCTCATCAAGAAGCTTTTCTGCATCCTTTCCTGTTATATCCTTGTTTCTTAAGTCTAATAGCATTAAGTGATTGTCAGTACCACCAGATACTAATCTAAATCCTTTTTCCATTAATGCTTGTGCTAATATTTGTGCATTTTCTACTACTGCTTTTTGGTATTCTTTGAATTCTGGTCTTAATGCCTCTTCAAAGCATACTGCTTTAGCTGCTATAATATGCTCAAGTGGTCCACCTTGAATTCCAGGGAATATAGCTTTGTCAACTTGCTTAGCAAATTCTGCCTTGCATAGTATAGCTCCTCCTCTTGGTCCTCTTAATGTTTTATGTGTAGTAGTTGTTACAAAATCAGCATACTCCATTGGATTTGCATGTAAGCCTGCAGCAACAAGTCCAGCGATATGAGCCATATCTACCATGAAATATGCTCCAACCTCATCAGCTATACTTCTGAAGGCTTTAAAATCTATTGCTCTAGGATATGCACTAGCTCCAGCAACTATTAATTTAGGTTGCTCCTTTTTAGCTATAGCTCTTACTTCATCATAGTCAATTCTTTCAGTTTCTTTATTAACTCCATAGAATTTAACGTCAAAATACTTACCTGACATATTAACAGGTGATCCATGTGTTAAGTGTCCACCATGTGATAAGTCCATACCAAGTATTTTGTCTCCAGGCATTAAAATTGAGAAATATACTCCAAAGTTTGCGTTAGAACCTGAGTGAGGTTGAACATTTGCGTGATCAGCATTGAATAATTTTTTTAATCTTTCAATTGCCAAGTTTTCAACTTTATCAACAAACTCACATCCACCATAATATCTTTTTCCAGGGTATCCTTCAGCATATTTGTTAGTTAAATGACTACCTGCTGCTTGTAATACTCTTTCTGAAACAAAATTTTCAGAAGCAATAAGCTCAATATTTTCATTTTGTCTTTCTTTTTCTTCCATCATAGCGTTATAAAGCTCGCTATCAAACTCTTTAATTAAATCTAAATTCATTTGTTTTCTCCTATGATTTATTTTAAATTTAAATTTTAATCCCTAAATATTATACACTAAATATATTTTCTTGGCAATCTAAAAGATAAGGTTGAAGCAACTTCATATGAGATTGTACTTCTCATCCTAGCTACATCATCTATTGATAATGCTCCATCATGACCATCTCCATATATTATAACCTCATCACCAATTTGTGGATTTTCTACATTTGATAAATCAATCATAAATTGGTCCATGCAAATTCTTCCTAGCTGTAAGCATTTTTTACCCTTCACCACAACATAGAAATTATTTGATAGGCTTCTTGAAAAACCATCTGCATATCCTAAAGGAACTGTTCCAATTACTGCAGGCTTTTTAGTTTTATAGGTGTGATTATAGCTTACACCTGTACTAGTTGGAACCCTTTTAATATTTACTATCTTTGCTTTTAGTGTTATACATGGTTCAACCTTTAGATTCTCTTTATTCACATCATCTGAAGGATAGAAACCAAGGAGAATTATTCCAGGTCTAACCATATCAAAATGATATTCAGGTAAATCAATTATAGCTGCACTATTAGCTGCATGCTTTATCATTATATCCAAATTTCTTTCTTTTAATAATTTTATAAAGTGTTGAAAAGCATTCATTTGCATATTTGCTATAGATTTATCCTTTTCATCAGCACATGCAAAGTGAGTATAAATACCTTCAATTTCTATATTACTTAATTCACTAATCTCTTTTACTAAATCTGCATTTTCAGCTGTTGTGATAAATCCAAGTCTATTCATACCTGTTTCAACTTTTATGTGTATTTTAGCTGTTTTATCAAGCTCCTTAGCCACTTCATTTAAAGCTACAGCATGTTCATATGTGTATAAAGTTAAAGTTATATTGTTTGTTAATGCTTCCTCAAAACCAGCCTCTGGAGTAAAACCAAGAACTAAAATATCCACATTATCAATAGCATTTCTTAGCTCAAGTGCCTCTGGCAATGTTGCAACTGCAAGCATGTCAACACCGCTTTTCATGTAAAGCTTTGATAGCTCAACAGAACCCATTCCATAGCTATTTGCTTTTACAACAGCACATACTTTAACATCCTTATTTACTGCTTTAACTCTTTTTTTAACTTGTTCAAAATTGTATAATGCTTTTTTCGTATCTATCTCAACCCAAGCAGCTCTATTTTTTACATCTATTCTTGTATTATTTACTGTCATTCCAACAAAATTATCGTCAGAAGCTATACATACATCTCCTAAATTTTCATCTTTATGTTCAATATTTAATTTTTCACTATTACTCATTTACTTAAACCTCCATATGGCCTTTATAAACATTACTATGCCTATATTTATATTTCTCTATTTAGGCCTTAAATATATATGCCTTGCATAGATACTTTATTCCAAAAATAAAATAAAATCAAGAGTTATTTTTACTATTTAATATATTCCTTATTTAATTATGTTTAAAAAACTTTAACTTTCTTATTGTAAACTTATCTATTTAATTCATTGAAAAATTAATTATTTTATGTTAAAATTATATAAATTTTAAGACCCTATTTATTTTTACGGAGGAAAATATGGAATATTTTTTACAAGGCTTTACAATGGGACTAGCTTATGTTGCACCTATAGGTTTGCAAAATCTATTTGTTATCAATGCTGCATTAACTCAATCACGAAAAAAAGCCTTATTAACAGCGTTAATTGTAATTTTTTTTGATGTTACACTTGCATTTGCTTGTTTTTTTGGTATAGGAGCTATAATGCAGAATTTAAAATGGCTTCAAATGATTGTATTATTAGTTGGTAGTCTAATTGTAATTTACATAGGTATAAATCTGTTAAGATCAAAGGAAGTAGATATAGACAATTCAAAGTCTGAGGTATCTATTGGTAAGACAATTTCATCAGCATGTGTAGTTACCTGGTTTAACCCACAAGCTATTGTAGATGGAACTATGATGCTTGGAGCATTTCGAGTTGCATTACCTGCTGAGCATTCAATTCGATTTATTACTGGAGTTACTTCAGCATCATTTACATGGTTTATATGCTTAAGTATGCTTATATCAATTTTTAGTAATAAGTTCAATTCTAAAATATTACGAATAATAAACCTAATATGTGGTGCAATAATTATCTTTTATGGAAT
>JBPOHM010000056.1:0-4436 GCA_052035585.1 Bacillota bacterium | reverse complement strand
TGCTGATATAAAAAATTCCAAATTCAATGGCTTATACAAAGTAAAAGACAGACCACTAATTAAGGGGCAATTCAAATCATATTGAACATTACAGAGCCAAAAACGCACCAAATAATTGAATCAAATGATATTGTAGATGTTATAGAAGAGTTTTTACCATTGAAGAAAAGTGGGACAAATTATAAGACAAATTGTCCATTTCACAATGAAAAAACACCTTCTTTTGTTGTGTCTAGAGATAAGCAAATTTATCGATGCTTTGGTTGTGGGAAAAGTGGTATTTCTATAACATTTTTAATGGAATATAAAAATTTCACATATAGTGAAGCAATTGAATATTTAGCAAAGAGAGCTAATATTAGCTTAGATTATATTGAAACTGGTAAGCAATCAATTGAAAAAAATAAGCTACAGAAGAAGCTATATGAGATAAACACTGAAGCAGCAAGGCTATTTTATAAAAATCTAAGCATAAACGATGCAGCTCTTAAATATCTTCAAAAAAGAAATATTGACAAAAATATAATAAAAAAATTTGGAATTGGTTATACTGTAAATCAATGGGATAATTTATTAACATATTTAAAGAGCAAGGGCTATAAAGAAGAAGAAATTGAAAAGACTGGTTTAATTATTAAAAGAGAAAAAAATGACGGATATTATGATAGATTTAGAAATAGGATTATGTTTCCTATATTTGATATAAAGAAAAATATCATAGGCTTTGGAGGACGTGTTCTTGATGATTCATTGCCGAAGTACTTAAATTCGCCAGATAGTTTAATTTTTAATAAGGGCTATAATTTATATGGTTTAAATATAGCAAAGGAAAATGTTAAGGATAAAAGCTTTTACTTAGTTGAAGGCTATATGGATGTTATTAAAATGCATTCACATGGCTTTGATACTGCAATAGCAGCACTTGGAACTGCTTTAACGGATAATCAAATTAAGCTTTTAAAAAGATATTCAAATAAGTTTTATATTTGCTTTGACTCTGATGAAGCGGGTTTAAAGGCTTCACTTAGAGCTTTGAATTTGTTTAAGAGTAATAATTTAGATGCCAAGGTTATAATAATTAAAAATGCCAAGGATCCTGATGAATTTTTAAATAAATTTGGAAAAATGAAGTTTGAAATGCTTACAGAAGAAGCATTAGATTACTTTAGTTTTCTCGAATTTTATTATAAAGGGGAGTTTGATTTATCAAATAAGGTTAGTTATATTAATAAGTTTTTTGATAACTTATCCAATATTAAAAGTGATATAGAAAAAGAGCTTATAATTGAGAAATTGTCTTTAAAGGTTGGAGTGTCTAAAGAATCATTAGTTAATGAGTTTAGAAGAAAATATGAGAAGAAAAGTACAAATACTGAAATTATAAGCAAAAAGCCTGTAAAAAGCTTTAATATTGAAAAACCTAAGATACGTGTTACGTATGAGGAGGAGTTGCTAAAGCTTATCATAAGAGAAAATAAACTAGCACTTTTATTAAATCAAATTGTTTGTGATGAAGATTTTGGGGAATATATCTATATAGATTTCTTTGAAATTCTTTATCAATTTGTACTTAATGGTGGACAAATAACAATTGATATTCTGTATGAGCTTATCCGAGAATATAATCAAAAAAATTCTGATAAGATTGAGTTTATTGTGGATAAACTATCTACAGATATTGACTTAGATGAAAAAAGTATAAATATTGTGTTCCACGATTGCTTAAAGCTATTTAAAATAAAGTATTTAGAACAGCTTAGAACAGCAAGAAATAAAGAATTGTCAAATATTAATGACGAAGAAAAGCAAAAAGAAATTATTAACGAAAGTATAAGATTAGCTAAAAAGATAAAGTCATTAAAAGAGGAGGTTAATTAACCTGTGAAAGAGAATGATGTGATTAACGAATCATCAATGAGTATGGATGAGAAAAAACAATTAGAAAAAGCAGCAAAGATAGAAAGCATCAAAGCCAGTTTGATTGAGAAGGGAAAAAAGAATGGTTTTATATCCTATAAGGAAATAGTGAAGTCCTTCGAGAAAATGGAAATAAATCCTGAGTTTATTGATGATTTTTATAAAATTGTTGAAGAAAATGACATTGAAGTCCTAGGTCTTCAAGAAGATGACATGCTTGAGAAGTTTGAAGATGAATTAGATATCGATATCGATTTAAAGGATGATCCTGATTTTCTAATAGCTCAAAGCGATGATGATATTTTAAAGGGTGTAAATATTGATGACCCAGTAAGGATGTACTTGAAGGAAATAGGAAAGGTTCCTCTATTAACAAGCTCCGAAGAGATTGTATTAGCAAAGAAAATGGAGACTGGTGATGAAGAAGCTAAAAAAAGACTTGCAGAAGCAAACCTTAGACTAGTAGTTAGTATAGCTAAGAGATATGTCGGAAGAGGAATGCAATTCTTAGACCTTATTCAAGAGGGTAATTTAGGTTTAATTAAAGCAGTTGAAAAATTTGACTATGTTAAAGGATATAAGTTTAGTACCTATGCAACATGGTGGATTAGACAGGCAATAACAAGAGCTATAGCAGACCAAGCTAGAACAATTAGAATTCCTGTTCATATGGTAGAAACAATAAATAAATTAATAAGAGTAAAAAGACAGCTTTTACAAGAGCTAGGAAGAGATGCTACTCCAGATGAAATAGCAGTAGAAATGGAAATGGAGCCTGAAAAAATAAGGGATATATTAAAAATAGCTCAGGAACCAGTTTCTTTAGAAACTCCAATTGGAGAAGAGGAAGATAGCCATTTAGGTGATTTTATTCAAGATGAAATAGTTCAGGCACCACAGGATGCTGCAACCTTTGCATTATTAAAGGATCAACTCTCAGTAGTACTACATACTTTAACTGATAGAGAGCAAAAAGTTTTAAGACTTAGATTTGGTCTAGATGATGGAAGAGCAAGAACTCTTGAAGAAGTTGGAAAAGAATTTGACGTAACTAGAGAGAGAATTAGACAAATAGAAGCTAAGGCTCTTAGAAAGCTAAGACATCCAAGTAGAAGCAAAAAATTAAAGGATTATTTAGAATTATAATGAGCGAAACCTGTTTCGCTCTATTAACAGGCGAACTTCGTTCGCCTATTATTTTGTATGAGGAAGGTATATATGAACAGATTAGAAGCGATTGCATCGCTTATAGATAAATGTGATACATTAGCTGATATAGGTACTGACCATGGATACATTGCTGAAATGGCACTTAAGGACAATTTATGTAATAGAGTAATAGCTACAGATATTAACAAAGGACCATTGAATAGTGCGATAAATCATTTAAGTAAAATGGGCCTAAGCGGGCAAGTAGATTTTAGGCTAGGCTCAGGCTTAACTGTTATAAATGAAAATGAGGTTGATTGTGCAGTAATAGCTGGTATGGGTGGGGAGCTTATAGCTAAGATATTAGAGGATTCAAAGACTGTATCAAAAAGTATAAAATCATTTGTATTACAAGCAATGACCAATATTGATATTCTGAGAAAGTATTTATATGATAATGGCTATACAATTTCTGAAGAAAAATTAATAAAGGAATATCATCACTATTATTTCATAATAAAAGCGATTAAAGGGGATTCTATATGTGTGGATGAAATATATTATGAAATAAGTAAATACTTATTAGAACAAAAGGATATTTTACTGCTAGAATATATTAACAAAATTATTGATTTAAATAATAAAATTATAGATAATCTAAAAAACTCAATTAAAGAAGATAGTTCAATAAAAATAAATGAGTTAAAAAGTAAAAATAAAAAATTAAATGAGCTTATAACATCATATTATAAATTATAAATCAAATTAATTTTTATTGAAAATAAAAGGTCATTTGGAAAAAAATAGCTTTGACAATGTACTATATATATTGTAAAATACATAATAGAGTAAATCATACAATCGCTGGTCAAGAAATTGACGAGAGGAAAGTCTGGGCTCCACAGGGCAAGGGTGCTAGCTAACGGCTAGTGAGGGCGACCTCAAGGATAGTGCAACAGAAAGATACCGCCTATAGCTTTAGTTATAGGTAAGGATGGAAAGGTGAGGTAAGAGCTCAACAGCAATTAGGTGACTAATTGGCTATGTAAACCCCACCCGGAGCAAGACCAAGAGTGGATTTTGGAGTGGCTGCCCGTCACAATCCAGATGGTAGGTCGCTAAAGCTTATTGGTGACAATAAGCGTAGATAGATGATTGTTTAATACAGAACCCGGCTTATGAACTTACTCTATTTTTTTGATTACATATACCCAAGATTAATAAAATCTTGGGTATTTTATTTTTTGTAGCTTTGTACCAAATTTTTGTCATATACAAGCTATCCTGAAATATTATATTGTATAAAAGGATTTTTACAAAGGAGGCGAGTCAATATAATAACACAGTTATCAAAGTATTTAAATACAACA
>JBPOHM010000346.1:0-7953 GCA_052035585.1 Bacillota bacterium | reverse complement strand
TCAAGCTTTTTATTTTCAATACTAAAAGCAGTAGGAACTGATCCAAGTGGAATACAAAATCTATCCTTATATCCACTTATAAGATAGTCATAATAATCAAGCTTTGTATAATCAGCATGCTGCTTTGCTATAGAATGTAAATACTTTACATCCTCAATAATAATCATATTTCCAGAGGTTGCTGCTATATTTCGTTTTAATATATAATCCTCATGTGAAATAGTACTTTCATCATATTTAATTATCTCTAGAGGAATATCATTATCTTGACAAAATTTCTTTGCTGTTCTAATAATTGCATCAAAGTTTCTTATATCATATTTATAATTAACTTCATCTTTAAACTCATAATACCATAATTGAATTGTTGCATTATCACTTTTTTTAGAGCAAGAACTAAGAACAATCAATGATATTATAATTATTATATAAAATAAAATAATATACCCTTTTTTCATCTGAAACTACACTCCGTAATTATTTTATTTAATTATATAATATTTTTTATCATTTGTGTTAAAAAAGTCATGAAAAGCAAAAAAAAGACATGAAAAATTTTAATTTTTATCTTGTTGATAAATACTATGCTTATCCCAAAGATTTTCTAAGTCATTAAAATATTCCAATATATCCCTTTTCCCTTTTGCTCCAATATTTAGGATTAAGCTGTTTATCATACACATAGGTACAACTAATGAGTCTACAAAGGATACAATATTATTTTTTGCTAATAAAACAACATCTGCTAAGTCATAAAATGGAGAGGCTTCTGTATCAGTTATTGCAACTATTTTAGCATTTTTACTCTTTATCATTTTTGTTGCATCTATCGTACTGTTAGAGTATCTTGGGAAGCTAATACAGATTAAAACATCATCCTCTTTTACTCTAATTATCTGCTCAAATAGAGCATTAACTCCAGTATTATTTAACACCTTTACATTATCAAGCATAACATCTAAATAGAAGCCTAAATAATTTGCAAGTGTAGACGATGTTCTCATACCTAATATATACACCTTATTTGCAGAGGTAATAAGCTCTGTTGCCTTGTCAAGAGCACTAGCATCTAAATTATCCATCATAAATTTAATGCCATTCATTTCATTTCTTATAATTTTTTTATGAAATTTTTCAGTATCCTTATTAATATCATCATCTAAGCCTATTCTTTGCACTGTTGTAAGTTTATTTTTAATTAATACCTGCAATGATTGTTGCAATTCTGGATAACCTTTAAAGCCAAGTGCACTAGCAAATCTAACTACTGTTGATTCACTTACATCAACTGTTTTACCAATTTTAGATGCAGTCATAAATGCTGCCTTATCATAATGCTTTATAATAAAATCAGCAATCATCTTTTGACCTTTACTAAAATCATTATACTTATTTTGAATTAGAGTTATCAAATCAGATGTAGTATTCATATTATCACTCCATATATCTAATATTCATAAAGAGGTATATCATATTTGATATACCTCTAAGATGTGCTTTTTATGCCATTGTCTTTACTAAGTTAATTCCTTCTTCAAATGCTTGCATATTTTTATCAATTGTTGCCTTTGGAACTCTATTAGCTATAGAATTTTTCATAGTTTCTAGCTTTATTATGTCCTTACACATTGCTTCATATATAGCTCCAATTGAAACTATATTTGCAACTACTGACGTTCCAACCTTCTCTGCAGCTGTTGCTATTATTGGTAACTTATAAATCTTTGCTGCTTTAACATCTGCTGGAACCTCAACATCCTCATCTACAATTAAAACACCGCTCTCATCAAGTAATCCAACATATTGATCTAAAGATTTTTGAGTTAAAGCTAACAATAAATTGTTCTTCATTACTTTTGGATAATTTATTTCTTTATCATTTATAATAACCTCAGCCTTACTAGCTCCACCTCTAGCCTCTGGACCATATGACTGTGTTTGTATTGCATTTAAACCTTCTTCAATTGCAGCATCTGCAAATATAATAGCGGCAAGTATAACTCCCTGTCCACCAGATCCGCTTAATCTCATTTCTCTTTTTTGAAACATGGTAACCTCCCTCTATTTTTGTTGAAGCTTCTCAACTATTTTCATGTAATTTTCAGTATATTCAGGTTGTGGATTATTATATAATTCACCAATAATTATTTTACCTTCACCTAACTCAGGCTTTCTCTCAACAGCCTTTATATCAGCACAACTTTCTTTTAAATAATTCAACATTGCAGGAGCTGCACCTCTTTTATTCTTTCTTCCATAATATGTTGGACATACGCTTATAGCCTCTACGAAAGAAAATCCTTTATTTTGAATTGCTTTTTCTATTAATGTTGTAAGTGGTGCTGCGTGATAAGCTGTTCCTCTTGCAACATAAGTTGCTCCAGCTCCTTGTGCTAATGAACACAAATCAAATGCTCTATCTATATTTCCAAAAGGAGCAGTTGTAGCTAAGTCTCCAGTTGGTGTTGTTGGTGAATATTGTCCACCTGTCATACCGTATATATTATTGTTGAAGCATATAGTAGTTATATCAATATTTCTTCTTGCTGCATGTATTAAGTGATTTCCACCAATTGCAGACGCGTCTCCATCTCCTGTAACTACTATAACATGTAGGTTTGGATTAGCATGTTTAACACCTGTTGCAAATGCCAATGCTCTACCATGTGTGGTGTGTAATGTATTAAAATCTAAGTATCCTGGTGCTCTTGATGAACATCCTATACCTGATACTACACAAACATTATCCTTATTTAATCCTAAATTATCAATTGCTCTTACTACTGCATTTAATATAATTCCATGTCCGCAGCCTGGACACCAAATGTGAGGTAATTTGCCTTCTCTAAAATATTTATTTGTTATTTCATTACAGTTCATCATTATTTATTACCTCCACATATCGCATCAATAATTTCCTTAGGGCTTATTAACTCTCCAGTTACCTTAGTAATCTTATTTACCTTACAATTCTTACCAGCAACTCTATCTACTTCATAATAATATTGTCCCATGTTCATCTCAGCAACATAAATTTCTTTTGCTTTTTTACTTACAGCTTCAATTTGCTTTTCAAGTAATGGCCAAATAGTAATTGGTCTGAACATACCAACCTTTTTACCTTGTGCTCTAAGCTCGTTAACAGCCTCTTTTGCAGTTCTTGAAACTCCACCATAAGCAATAATTATTGTATCAGCGTCTTCTAACATATACTCTTCATAATATGAGAAATCATCTATATTCATTTCTACTTTATTACAAATTCTTTCAACTAATTCTCCAGATAATTTGTAATTGTTTGTTGGGAATCCAGTTTTATCATGTGTTAAACCAGTCACATGAATTCTGTATCCTTCACCAAAGGCTGGTAATGGATGTACCATTGTTTTTTCATCCATAAATTTGTCAGCATATTGAACGAATTCTTTTGGATTACAGCTTGGCTTTACTCTATCTATTACTTCTATTTCAGAAGGATCTAATAATTCTAATTTCTCTCTCATATGTCCAACAACTTCGTCCATTAGATATATAACAGGAGTTCTATATTTTTCAGCTAAATTAAAGGCTTTAATAGCATATTCATAACTTTCCTGTACAGAGTTTGGAGTTAAAGCTATAACAGGATGATCTCCATGAGTTCCCCATCTTGCTTGCATTACATCACCTTGAGCTGGTGATGTTGGAAGTCCTGTACTTGGACCACCTCTTTGTACATTTACTACAACACATGGTACCTCAGCTAAGCATGCATATCCTAAATTTTCTTGTTTTAATGAAAATCCTGGTCCACTTGTTGCTGTCATTGACTTAAGTCCTGCTAATGAACCACCAATTACAGCAGCCATACTAGCTATTTCATCTTCCATTTGTATAAACTTACCACCAAGTTGAGGAAGTCTTTGAGCAGAAACCTCAGCGATTTCTGTTGAAGGTGTTATAGGATAACCAGCATAAAAACGCATACCTGCTGCTAATGCACCTTCTACACAAGCCTCATTACCTTGAACTAACATATATTTTTTGTTACTCATCCTTTTTTCCTCCTACTAAATATATAGCGTTGTCTGGACATCTTAATTCACAAAGTCCACAAGATATACAACTATCTATATCTACTGCTGTACATTTTTCCTTAACTACTGCAAGAACCTTCTTTGGACAGAAAGCCACGCAAATTCCACAGCCCTTACACCATTCCTTGTTAATGATAAGCTCTTTTTTTTCAGCCATTTTAACTATCCTCCTAGTTTTACATTATTTAAACTATGTATATGGATTGCTTGTCCATACATAAAAAATTATTCTTTCTACATATTATTCTCTATACACATACTATATTAACATATTTTTTTATTTTTGCAAGAAAAATTTCATAATTTATGCAATTTGCAAGATTTATTTCAATGTATTCACAAGCTCGCAAATCAAAACGATTTCATATTATAAAATTATCACTCTAATAAAAATAAAAATAATTAATAAATCAATATTTTTTCAAAAAAATCACAAAAAAATTATATGAATTAAAATATTTTAATCATGCAAGTATTTTTAATTTTAGTGCTTATAAATCGTTCAAGGATATTAATTTTTTTCTATAATTAATAATTCTGGAGGAAATTTTTCTTTATTTAATAATTTAACCTGAATTACATTATATTCTTTTTTATTTAATGAACTTACAAAATTTAATACATTTCTAGCCTCTTCTCCGTTATCATGCATTATATATACACAAATAAATATTCTCCCATTTTTATTTAATCTAGTTATAATATTTCTGATAGCATTTATTGTTGTTTCAGGATTAGTTTTTACTTCTTTATTTGAATTTGGTAAATAACCTAGATTAAAAATGGCTGCATCAATCTTATTATCCCCTATATATTCAAGTACCTTCTCATGAGAATCTATGATAAATTTGTAATTTGAATATGGGATATTTTCAAGTAGCCTTTTTGTTCTATTTATAGCATTCTCTTGAATGTCGAAGGCATATACAAAGCCATTATTCTTAACTAAGCTACATAAAAATAATGTATCAAATCCATTACCAGCAGTTGCATCAACAAATACTAAATTACTTTTATCTTTATATGTATTTTCAATTAAAAAATGAGTAAAGTCTGTAATTTGTCCATATTTTATATTTTCCATTCTAAGCCTCTTTCATTTAATTAAATAAAGCTTGATAAGTCATCATCTAATCAATAATTATCAAGCCATATTACATATCATCAATTATAAAGATTTTAAATATTCTATTTCCTTCTTACTTAAGTACTTCCATTCTCCTGGCTTAAGATCACCAAGCTCAATATTACCAAAGGAAACTCTCTTTAAACTTATAACAAGCTTACCAACTGCCTCTAGCATTTTTCTAACCTGTCTATTTTTTCCTTCATATATACTAATTTTTACAGTAGTTTTAAGTCCATCACTCTCTATTATGTCAGCCATAGCTGGAGCAGTTGTATAATCATCAATTTTTATACCATGTCTTAACCAACCTATATCTGTAGCGTTCATTCTACCCTTAACCCTAGCTATATATGTTTTGTACACCTTGTATCTTGGATGCATAAGTCTATTTGACAAATCTCCATCATTTGTTAATAGTAACAATCCACTTGTGTCATAATCTAGTCTGCCTATAGGATATACACGCTGAGGTATATCTACTAAATCAATAACGCATTTTCTATCAAATTGGTCCTTTACTGTTGTTACATAACCTGTTGGTTTATTAAGCTTTATATAAATCTTCTCTTCTACTGGATTGATAAGCTTATCATCTACAAATACAACATCCTTATTTGTATCTACTTTAAATCCAAGCTCTGTAACAAGCTTTCCATTAACCTTTACTTTTCCTTGAGATATAAGCTCTTCTGCCTTACGCCTAGAACATACCCCACAATTTGCTATATATTTTTGCAATCTTTCTTCAGACATACCTATTCCTCATTTTCTTATAATAAATTATCTAAACCTATTTAAAATAAAGTGTATTTTTTCCATTTCCAGTAATCACTTCGATTTCTGCATCGTTCATAACCATTACAAAATTATTGTTACTTCCTTCATAGCTTAAAGATTTATCTAATAAAGGTAGGCATTCTTTATTTGAAAAAGTACCTACTTCCCATCTACCTACATTTTTACCCATACCTCTAGTATTTATAAACCCTGTTTCAGGTACTCTTGGACTAGTTAAAATATCAATTACCTTGCAATCACTAGAAATATAAGTTTCATTTAATACTCTATTTATAAGTATAACTACATCAGCACGAGTAAAATTTGAATTATCTGTATATTCTCCTTCTGATATTAAGCCATTTTTTTCTGCAAATGAAAAAATTTCATCATACTCAACATAATATCCTAATGCACGATATATAAATGTTAAAAACTGACGTGTTGTTACATTATTACTGGAACCAAATTTAGTTTCACTTATACCATTTGTTAAACCATTATCTCTTGAAAATGCTACATATTTATTAGCCCACTCAGGTACATCAGTAAAATTATGATTTTTTGTATATTTTGTTGCTTCAAATTCTTTTCCTATTAATCTAACAATAATTGCCATAGTTTCAGCTCTTGTAATTGGACGCTCGAGCTCATAGCCCTTATCAGAACCTTTAAATACACCTAATTCCTTCAAAACATCTGCCATTGGAGTAGCTAATTTAACCTTATCACTGATAGTATCATCAGCAAAAGTTGTAATCCCCAAAGAAAAAATCATTATAATTGTCAAAATTATTAAAGTAAGTTTTTTCATTTTTTTCTCCTTAGTATTAAATTCTAGAAAAATATTATACTATAAATGGTTAAAATATACAAGCAAATTAGTCCTTTAAAGATAATACATTTGCATCTGGTATATACTCATGCATTAAAATATCACATAAATTTATATAGCTAAAACATATATCTAATATCGTAGCATCACTAGTCACTACATAATCAAGCTTTTCTAAGACTACATCTACATTATTAACCAGTATCACATTTACTTTAATATTGTAATTATTAGAAAGCTCTAAGATTCTAACTTTTAGGTTTCCAGAATTAAATATTGGCTGGTCTAAATAAATATTAACAGCTTTTACTTCTTTCCTTTCTAAATAATCAAATAAATAACTTATTGCAATATCAGTTTTATCTATTAGTCTATAAGTACCTCTAAGTCCTGCTAAATCTCTTATTAATCCATCATTTCCAACAACCAATAATCCTCCAGACAAAGCGACCTCTAAACTAATAATCAAATTAAACCCATCTATATTTAGCGTTTTATCTTTTATATCATCAACATTGAACTCCTTTGATTTTCTAAGTCTTTCATTAATTGTACTGCAGGTACCTCGTTTTAAGGCATCTCTTTGCCTAGCTGAAAATTGATATCGTCCCCCAACAAAATTAATTATTGCTTCTAATTTATAATCTCTATCTAACAGCCATTTTATCTCTTCATGTGCCTTTTTTAGTCTAGCTAATTCAGTTTCAGAAAACCACTTTTTATCATTTATATCAAAGCCTCTTTTTGATATTTTTTTCAAATAAACCACCTGCTTTGCAATTATATATTTTAGTTTTAACATAATTAAACTAATTATAAAATTATAAATTATAAGTTAAAAATGTAAAAATATTTCTAGTATCAATTATAAATATAATCAAAAACTAAATAAACAATCTTTATTAAAATTCAAACAAGGTTGTAAAATTCAAATAGGAGGAATAATAATGGCAAAGGCAGGAATGAGAAGACCAAGCCCATATGATAAAAAAAATCATGGAACAGAAAATCGTCATAAAATGCATCGACAAAAGAACGAACAAGAACCTGTTCCAGAAATTAAAGGTCCAGCAAAAACAGGCAATATTAAAGCTGGTCCAATAAATGCACCAAATTGGGCACGAAGTGATTATAAA
>JBPOHM010000010.1:0-2525 GCA_052035585.1 Bacillota bacterium | reverse complement strand
AATAAATTCTCAGGTCAATCTTATTACAATAAAACACAAACAGTAATAGGTGGAGCACAATTAAGTGCAAATGGTTTATACAAAACCGGGTTAACTCAAAAAGAGGAAACAGAGTTTGAAGCAGAATTAAACTTACCAAAAGGAACATTAAGTAAACGTAATGCAGATTTTTGGGGAGATATGGAAGTCAGACTTAGAAATGATAAGTTAACTATTTTCAATATAGTTAATGCATATGATGAATTAAAATTCAGAATGTTGCAAGAGCATGATAAGATCGCAAGAACTGAACATGATGTAGTTGGAAATTCAACAGCTTTGTTTTATATTTATGATCCAGAAGCAGCAAGTAAAATTGAGGCTAGTAAAATGGAATATGAATTTATGGCTATTGAAGCTTTTAATGAAGCAACAATCGAAGAGAAGAGAGGATTGTTAAGAATATACGGTAAACGTGGAGTTGATAGTATGTCTGAAACAATGGTTAAAGCAGAGTTATATAAAAATGTAAAAGCTGACTTTAAAGAGTTTATTAGACTTGCAAAAGCTAAGGATACTCCAGTTAAAGCTTTATTAGAAGCCTTAATTGAAAAAGATATTGTTAAAAAGAAAGGTACTTATTTCTATAATGGGGAAGATCTTTTAGGTAGCTCAACTGATGAAGTTGTAGGATATTTATCAGATAGTAAAAACCAAGCTGTTAAATTAGCACTAGAAGGAAAGTTAAAACCTAAGAAAACCAAAGCTGAATAATGACCATTTTAGAAGCACATAGAGAATTTAAATTTAGGTTAGATAAAATGGATGCTTTAAACTATCCAAATTTCTTACCGGAAGAAATAGATTTAGTTCTTAATAATGCTCAAGAAAGATTTATTAAACAGAGGTATGGTGTTAATAATATTAAAAGACAATCTTTTGAAGAAACTCAAAAAAGAACTGAAGACTTAAAAAATGTTACAATAAACGCAGTATTAACTCCTTTAGCTTATGCTTCAGATAATATTGATTTAAATGCAAGATTTTTAACATTACCAACTAACCACTGGTTTACTGTACAAGAAAGATGTAATATTACATGTACAATATGTGGTTCATCAGTAACAAATTTAGTTGAAGTAATCCCAACAAGCCATTCAGAATTCTCTAAAGTAATTAAAGATCCTTTTAAACAACCTACTGAAACTAAGGTACTTAGATTAATGGAGGCGGGTAGAGTAGAGTTAATATCATCTTGTACCATAGTAGACTATAGAATGAGATATGTTAAACAACCTACACCTGTAAGTATTACAACAAATACTACTTTTGAATTATCTGAGCATACTCATAGTGAAATAGTAGATTTAGCAGTATCAATTGCTTTAGAGGGGATAGAAGGTAAAAGAACACAATCATTTAATCCTTTGATTAATAATACAAACTAATAATATTTAAATTACATGTCAATAGAAAAAACATCCCCTAAACAATTTTTAGGAGCACAAATCCCAAATACAAAAGTTCTATCTTCTAAGATAGATGAAATCATTGATGCTGTAAATGTAATTGGTACAGATGGTTTAACTGTAGATTCTGGTACTCAGGTAGGTTCTAATACTCCAACAATTAATGCTCCATCAGGAACAATTACTGTAGGAAGTGTAGCAACAGCAGGATTAGCTAGTAGAACAGTAACATTAACTAATAGTTTCATTACAGCAAACTCTAAAGTGTTTGTAAGTCTTGGAGACTATGGTGGAACAGGTACTCCAATTGTACAAAAAGTAACTCCAGCATTAGGTTCAGTAGCAATTGTAATTTACAATGCTCATGCATCAGTAGCTTTATCGGCAGCATTTGATCTAGACTTTTTTGTAGTAAACTAATTAAAATCAAATATCTAAATAATAAATTATAAAATTAAAAACAATGTCAATTCATAAAGTAACAAACATTTTTGTAGGAGATGGTTCAGCACTTGAAACTACAGTTAACAC
This sequence comes from Bacillota bacterium, assembly GCA_052035585.1. Classification (GTDB taxonomy): domain Bacteria; phylum Bacillota; class Clostridia; order Tissierellales; family Sedimentibacteraceae; genus UBA1535. The sequence goes on along the minus strand of JBPOHM010000010.1, from coordinate 546 downwards.
ATTAACAGCAGGTAAATTAGGTTTATTTGGTCAAAACCAAGCAATCTTAGCATCAGTATATTCAGCTGGTGGAGCATCAGAATCTATTACAGTATCTAAAACTTTTGCTGATGGTACATTCAAAAAATCAATGGCTGTAAATGGTCGTTCAGTAGTATCTGCTCGTGCAGAAAGATATAAGCCAGCAGCTCGTGAAGTATGGGCAATTGGTTATAACCGTAAAACAGCAGCTGGTACAATTGAAGTTAATAACTCAACTGTTTACACTGCAGCTATCCGTTTTAAGAATGATAAATCATTATATTCTGAAAGACCAGAAGTACTACGTGTAGAGTTTACATCTTCTGCTACAGCAACTCAATTATCTGTAGCAACTCAAGCTGCTGCAGCTATTAATAATAGTGGATTTAAAACATTAGTTACTGCAATTGTAGTAGGTGATGGTACAGGAATTCATGGTTTAACTGGTGCAGTTAATCATGGTGTTGAAATTACAGCATTAGATATTAATCAATTTGCATCTAGTACTTATAAAGAAAACCGTGT
>JBPOHM010000228.1:0-2981 GCA_052035585.1 Bacillota bacterium | reverse complement strand
TTTTATTTTTTCGGACATTTTATTTTACAACTTTGCACAATATAAATAAAAAAGACAAGGCTTTTTGCAAGTATTAAACCTTGTCTTATATTAATTACATTTTTATATTATTAAGCTTCGTTTCCTTGCATAATTTCTTCGAATTCTTTACCAGAAATAGTTTCCTTTTCTAATAAGGCTTGTGCTACAGCATGTAATTTATCAAGATTTTCACTTAATATAGTTTTAGCCTTAGTATATGCCTTATCAATTATGTCCTTAACCTCTCTGTCTATCTTAGCAGCTATCTCTTCACTATAGTTCTTAACCTTATTGAAATCTCTACCTATAAACACTTCATCTTCACCAGATGAGTAGTTTACTGTACCAAGCTCTTCGCTCATACCATATACAGTGACCATATCTCTAGCAATTGATGTAGCTCTTTGAATATCGTTTGAGGCTCCAGTAGAAATATCATCTAATATCAAGCTTTCAGCAACTCTTCCACCTAATAGTCTAACTAAGCTTTCTTGCATTTCAGTCTTAGAAGCATAGTTTCTATCCTCTTCAGGAAGATACCAAGTAAATCCACCTGCTCTACCTCTAGGAATAATAGTTACTAGATGAACAGGGTCGATATTTGATGAAAGTCTTGCTACTACAGCATGACCAGCCTCATGGTAAGCAGTAAGCCTTTTCTCCTTATCACTTATTACCTTGCTTTTCTTCTCTGGTCCAGCTATAACCTTAGTTATAGACTCTTCAATTGCATTCATTGTTATTGATTTTAAATCTTTTTTAGCACACATAAGTGCTGCTTCATTCATTAAATTTTCTATATCAGCAGGAGTAAATCCTGGGATTCTCCTTGCGATAACTTCTAAATCTACATCTGCTTCAATTGGTTTCTTTCTTGAGTGTACCTTTAATATTTCAATTCTAGCTTTTAAATCTGGTACTCCAACTCTAACCTGTCTGTCAAATCTACCTGGTCTAAGAAGTGCTGGGTCAAGAACGTCTGGTCTGTTTGTCGCAGCTATTATAATAATACCTTCATTTACTCCAAAACCGTCCATCTCAACCAACAATTGATTTAATGTTTGTTCTCTCTCGTCGTTTCCACCACCAAGTCCTGCTCCTCTTCTTCTTCCTACAGCATCTATCTCATCGATAAATACAATACAAGGTGCATTTTTCTTAGCTTGATCGAATAAATCTCTAACTCTTGATGCTCCTACTCCGACAAACATTTCAACGAAGTCAGAACCACTTATACTAAAGAATGGAACTCCTGCTTCTCCGGCCACAGCCTTTGATAGATATGTTTTTCCAGTACCTGGAGGTCCAACCATTAAAACTCCCTTTGGAATTCTTGCTCCAAGCTTTGTATATTTTGCTGGATTTCTTAAAAATTCAACTATCTCTACAAGCTCTTCCTTTTCTTCATCTAAACCCGCGACATCTGCAAATTTTACAATCTTGTCTGGGTTATCCTCTCTAACTAGCTTAGCGCGGCTTTTTCCAAATGACATCGCCTTACCATTACCACCACTTTGCATTTGATTCATAAATACAAACCAAAAAATACCCATTATAACCAAAATTCCAAGGGTAGGTAATAATTGAACAAATATAGATGTTTCTGGTTCTGATTCACCGTATGCTTTTATAGTTCCATTTTCAACCTTTTCAGAAATATATTTATCATAAAAATCTGATGATAAAAATACTAGAGTAGGTATATATGTTTTAAACTTCGTGTCGTCCTTTAATGTTCCAGTTATATTATTTTCCACGAATTTTATTGTTTTTACATTATCCTTATTAAGCTCATTTATAAGCTCGGTATATGTCAATTCCTGAGTTGCTTTTACTGATGGGTTCATTATCATATTAACAAATAATATGACAAGTACAATCACTAATGAATATATAGCTAAACTTCTTGCAAAACCTTTCAATGTTTTCTTTTCCTCCTGTAAAATTAATTAGTGTAAACTTCTTCTTTTAAAACTGCAATAAAAGGTAAATTTCTATACTTTTCTGCATAATCAAGTCCATATCCAACTACGAACTCATCTGGTACAACAAAACCAGTGTATGCGATGTCGATATGTGTTTTTCTATTATCTGGCTTATCTAATAATGTGCAAATAGCAAGTGATTCAGGTTCTCTAGATTTTAGATTGTCAACCAAATAAGACAATGTTAATCCTGAATCAATTATATCTTCAACTATTAAAATATGCTTTCCTTTTATATCTTCATTTAAATCCTTAATAATTCTTACTATACCCGAAGATTTAGTAGAATTCCCATAGCTTGAAATTGCCATAAAATCTATTTCTAAAGGTAAGTCAATTCTCTTTATTAAGTCTGTAACAAACATTACAGCACCTTTAAGTACACAGATAACAAACAGTTCTTTTCCTTGATAGTCTTTAGTTATTTGTTCTCCTAAATCTTTTATTTTTGCTTGTAATGTTTCTTCATTAATAAGTATCTTTTTTATACTATCTTTCATCTTAATCCTCCACACGCATTGTCAATATTTTTTTAGTATTATGATCTGTTCTACATTCATTGCTAATCCTATAGTTTTCTAACCAAATTATTTTCTCACTATCTGCTAAAACAATTTGCTTATCTCTGTCCTGTAATGGAATTTTGTTATCAATAAATATATCCTTTAGTTTTTTCTTGCCACTCATTCCAAGAGGAATCATAAAATCTGAATTTCTTCTGTTTCTAATTTTAATTATACCCTTAATTTTACCATAATCAACATAAAATTCATTTAATTTTATCTTATGAGTGTCTTCTACATCAAATACATTTAATACAATACTTTTCCCAATTTCTTTAATAAATATTTTTATTCCATTTTCAGAAATATTTGAAAAATTCTCAATATTTATATTATATTCAAAATTATAATTTTTTTCAACATATTTTGTTAAAATTAAATTATTATAGATAATAGAAATTTTAATATCATA
>JBPOHM010000302.1:0-10657 GCA_052035585.1 Bacillota bacterium | reverse complement strand
TTATTTTATTTTATTTAAAAAATCATTTAATTTTTGCTTCTGCTCTTTATTAAGGAACATTTCAAATTTTTTTAGCTCCTGTAGCTTTTTATTATATTCTGCTTCTCCAAGCTGTGATTTCAATTTTTCACTATATTCCTTTGCTTCCTTTAATATTTCTTCATCAGACTTATCCTTATATTTATTCCTAAACTGCTCAAATTCTGAATTTTTTGAAAGCTCCTGTACTTTATCCTTTGTCATATTGTTAGAATTCACATTATCATTATCAAAACTTTTAAATATATTATTAGACATAATTACCTCCTTTTCATAAATGAAGCCATATATTATTGTATGAGTATTATATTCAGATATTACTTAATTGTTTATATGTAAATTTTTTATAAAATTATGAACCCTTTAAATTAAACTACATAGAATATATATAATGCTAAATTTTGTGTGTACTAGCAATTAAAATAGATATGTAAGAAGGTGGTATTATTCCGATAACATGGTTATTAATTATATTAGGAGCAAAATACATATTTGGAAACAAAAATTTTAATAACATTACAGGATTTGCAACAAATTTTATATCAAATATTTTTTCAAATCCTCAACAGCTTGAAAATATCCTTGGAATTGTTAGAGGCTTTGCTCCTTTAGCTTCTGCTCAAACAGTAGATAAAATTAATACATATCTACCTATGGTTGAAAAAATTAGTTGCATAGTAGGAATATATAACTTTTTAAACAAGGCTCAGAATTTTTCACCAATTCAATCGCTTGGTGATAAGCCTCTAGTTGATAAGGTATCAGCACTTGTTTCTAATGGAAATATACCAATATCAAAGATAATATCACAGCCGATAATTTCACAAGCAATTAGTAAAATTATTGCTTCACTTGCAGGAAGCTTTTTAAATAATAGTGTTAAAAATGGCAATTTTGATCAGATTTTATCAGGCTTAATGAAAAATTTAAATAATAATAATGGTAATTCAACAAACTCAAGTTCTTCTCAAAACAATGAAAATTCCAATATTGATATAGGAAGTATAATTGAAACAATTGGTTCAATATTTAATAATAATCAACAATAATTAAAATTTCAGCCAAATGCAATATAGCATTTGGCTGTTTTATTTCTTTAGCTTATTTCACATTGAACCTGATAATAGCCTTGTGGCATATTGCAAAGTGGGCAAAGCTCTGGTGCCTTGTAGCCATTAAATACAAAACCACATCTATTACATACCCATTTTTGAGGCTCTGTCTTTGTGAAAAATGTTCCATTTCTAATCATCATAGCATCATTTGCACATAGCCTCCCAAAATTATCATCAGCTCTTACAATCATGCTAAATAAAACAGAAACCTCCATATATCTTTCATCAAATGCTATTTTAGAATATCTAGGATAAACAATAGTTGCATTATTAGTTTCATTTTCTGCAGCTGTATCTAGATTTGCTATTGTATTACTCACATAAATAGGTCTTTGTCTTAAGGTACAAATTTCTTCAGGCTTATATCCACTGCATAATAAAAATCTAGCCATTACTTTAGCATGCTCATTAACAGCCTTTGCCATTTGATTAAATAATTTTGAAATTTGTATGTAATCCTCTTCTACTGCAATATTTGCAAAACTGGTATACCTTAGCTGATCATGTGTCTTATCTCTAAATGCAGTTAATAAATTCTCTGCTGTAATAGAACCCTTCAATGATCGCATATATAAATTCACATTCCTTTCTTAAATTTCATTTCTATTTTAAAGAACACCAAATAAATAAGATATCCTTATTATTCTAAGGATATCTTATTATATGTTATTTTTTAATTATAGTTAATGTTTTGAAATTAATGTGCTTTCCAACAGAGTATTTATTTCTTTTCTTAAATTATCAACTGAGCTTTCATTGTTTATAATTTTATCTGCTAAGAGCTTCTTCTCTTCAATTGGCATTTGCTTTTCTATTATGCTAAGAGCTAATTCAACATCCTTATTCTCAGCTATTGCTCTTTGTCTTAATCTATTTTTTTGAATTTCCTCACTTACATATACTAGCCATACCTCATTATATCTTAAGCCTTCATTATCCAAGGATGACTTAGCTTCAAAAAACAATGGGATATCTAAAAATACAATATCATCATTACATTTGTTGATACCATCAATTAATATATCAATAACATATTTATGAACAAGATTATTTAATAATTTTAATTTTTCATTATCTGCTAGAACTATTTTTCCTAGCTTTTGCCTATCAATATTGTTATTTTCATCTAAGATATTTTGTGAGAAAATTTCAATTAATGCCCTATACAGCTCAGTATCCTTTTTATATCCATCATGAACAATCTTGTCAGAATCTAATACAATATAGCCAAGCTCTCGTATATACCTTAAAGCTTCTGATTTACCTGTTGCTATTCCTCCAGTTATAACAATTACATAGGGTTTAGCATTATCATTTCGATTCATACCAATTATCTCCAACATTTATATCTGCATCAAGATGAACTTTGAAGCCTTGAACTGCATTTTCCATTTCATGCTTCAAGATTTCCTTTACCTTATCCACTTCATCCTTATGTGCTTCCACAATAAGCTCATCGTGAACCTGTAATAAAAGTCTTGATTTCATATTATTTTCTTTAAGAGCATTATATACTCTTATCATTGCTATCTTAATTATATCTGCTGCAGTTCCCTGAACAGGAGTATTGAGAGCTATTCTTTCACCAAAGGCTCTAATATTGAAATTTCTAGATTCAAGCTCAGGGATGTATCTTCTTCTACCAAAATATGTTTCTACATATAGGTCCTTTTTACCTTGCTTAACAATATTTTTCATGTAGCTATCTATATTCTTATAAAAGCTTAAATAATTTTCAATATATTCCTTTGCCTCTTTTCTTGATATATCTAGGTCCTTACTTAAACCAAAATCGCTTATACCATATATAATACCAAAGTTTACAGCCTTTGCTCTACTTCTCATAACAGGTGTAACATCCTCTAATTTAACCTTAAACACCTCAGATGCTGTCTTAGAATGTATATCCTCATGATTTTTAAATGCTTCTATCAATCTTTCCTCATTTGACAGCTCTGCGAGAACTCTAAGCTCAATTTGCGAGTAGTCTGCATCAACTAAAACATATCCATCCTCTGCAATAAATGCCTTTCGTATCTCTCTACCCTCTTCTGTTCTAACAGGGATATTTTGTAGATTAGGCTCTGTACTACTTATTCTTCCAGTTGCAGCTACAGTTTGATTTAGTATTGAATGCACTCTATTATTAGTAGTATCAACTACTGTCTTTAGTCCATCTATATATGTTGAGTTTAGCTTTGCAAGCTGTCTGTACTCAATTAATTTATTGATAATTGGATGCTCATTTTTTAGCTTATCTAAAACCTCTATATCAGTTGAATAGCCAGTTTTTGTCTTCTTAGCTGCTGTAAGATTTAGCTTTTCAAATAATATAACTCCTAATTGCTTTGGTGAATTAATATTAAATCTTTCTCCAGCAAGTTCAAAAATTGCTTCTTCTAGAAGCTTAAGCTTGTTATTAAACTTTTCACCTAGCTCATCTAAAACCTTTAGATCTAACTTAAATCCTACAAATTCCATATATGCAAGTACTTCTATTAAAGGCAGCTCTATGCTATAGAATAATTCATGCATATTAAGCTTTTCAATTTCTTTAATCATTATATCTTCTATATTTAATACTGTATAAATATAGTTATATAGATATTGCTTTCTCTTTTCTATATTTAAATCCTTAAAGCTAACACTTGCCTTACCAGTTCCTAAATAATCTGCACTTGAAGGTATATCAATACTTAAATACTCATATGACAATCTTTCTATTTTATACGAGCTGTCAGATGGACTTAAAATGTATTTTGCTATCTCACTATCAAAGCTAATTCCTTTTAATGAGATGTTATTTTTAAGAAGATAAATACTGTCTGATTTTAATTCATGACCTATTTTCTTAATATCATTATTTTCAAATATATCTCTTAGATCTTCAAAAACCTCTTTTTTATTATTTTCATTTATATCTATATAGTATATTTTATTATCTCCAGCTGATAAGGCAATTGCTATAGCCTTTGAATATAAGGCTCTATCAGCATCTAAAAGTATTTTTAAAGCAAGCTTTTTATTCTTTTTAGCTTGTGATTTTATTTCATCAATATTATCAAGGTTTGCATCAACTATATTTATTTCAATTTTTTCAGTTACATTGTTGACACCTTTAACCTCTGAATTTGGTTGCAAATCAAAAATAGAAAATTGAGCATTTTCTTCCTTCTTTACTTCTTCATTGCTTAAGCTTATATTTTCATTTTTTATTCTTTTTTTAAAGACTCTAAATTCAAGCTCATCATAAAGCTTACTAAGCTTTACTCCATCTGCTTCCTTGTATTTATATTCTTCTAAATCCACCTCAACAGGTATATCAGTAATAATCTTTGCTAAGCTTTTACTCATATATGCCTGCATTTTATCAGCTTCAAGCTTTTCCTTTAATTTCCCTGTAATCTTGTTTATATTAGCATATAAGTTATCAATATCATGATACTCTTTTATTAGCTTTATTGCTGTTTTTTCTCCAACACCAGAAACCCCTGGTATATTGTCAGATTGATCTCCCATAAGAGCCTTTAGGTCAACAAATTCCTCAGGTGTTATCTCATAGTCCTCCAATATAGCTGCTCTATCCATTTCCTTTATATTAGTTGCACCCTTTTTAGTTAAAATTACCTTAACATTATCATCAACTAATTGAAGATAATCTCTATCACTAGTTACTAAATATACATCTATACCCTTTTGAACTGATAATTTAGATAGAGTTCCTGCAACATCATCTGCTTCAAAACCATCTATTTCAACACTTTTTATATTATGTGTGTTTAAAACTGTTCTAATTAAATCGAACTGTTGAACAAGTTCATCAGGAGCCTTTGCACGTCCTGCCTTATATTCATTGTATTGCTCATGTCTAAATGTTGGTGTTTTTGGATCAAATGCAACACAAATATAGTCAGGAGAATAATCATCTAATAACTTATACATCATGCTTAAAAACCCATAAACAGCATTTGTATATAGTCCCTTTTTCGTCTTTAATGGTGGCATTGCATAAAAAGCTCTAAACAACACACTATATCCATCAATTATCATAATTTTTTCTTTCATTACTCTTTCGCTCCTTTTTTATGAACTTTTGCTATTAATACCTTATCAAATTTTTGGAAAATGTTCAAGTTTTATTAAGCAATTATTAAAAATTAATAAATAATTATGATAAAAATAAAAACAGGCAAATTTATTTAAATATTATAATAAATTTACCTATTTATTATTCTAGAACTCTTTATATAAATATTTAATATCCTCTATAACTTTCCAGCCCACAGACTCCCAGAACTCTCTTGAGCCATGATTATTTACATTTACAAATAGAAATCCCGAATGAATACCAACCTTAGCTAGCTCATTTGTTGCTCTTTCTTGCATTTTTTTACCTATCTGCTTACCTCGCATTTCAGGTATAACAGCAGTATGATAAATGGACCCTCTTCTTCCATCATGTCCACATAATAATGCTCCTACAATTTGATTATAAAACTTAGACGATTTATCATCTTCAACTGCAACTGTGCTAAAGCCTGAATTTCTATCTAGATATCTTTCGATTACCTCATAAGTATCAAAGCTTGATGAATAGCCAGCATTAAAAGCTTTTTTCCATATTTCTAAGGCTTCATTAATATCTTCTTTTTTCATTTCTCTTATTATCATTTTTATAAGTTCCTTATATTTTAATTATCATGATTTTTAATATAATGCAAAACAAGGTTAACAATTTGTTCTAATTTCAAAGGATTCACATCCTTAGTAGACTGTGATATCCATTTAATCAATATTACATTACAATACTATTTATTTTATCTATGGTAAGTATTTTAGTACTTGGATAAGTATCCTTATATTTATTAGCAAATACTCTTGTTATATTAACATTATCACCAAAATGCATTGGTATAAAATATTTTGGTTTAAAATTCTCAATAAAATATTTAGCTCCAATATCATAGTTTTGCTCTAATCTTTGGTCAACTGGGAAGAAGGCAATATCAAATGATTTATTTGCATTTTTAACTTCATTCATAATTCCTTTAAATAAATTTTCCATATATTCTGCTTCTTCTTTAGTGTCATCTGGCCATGCCCACCAATTCAAATCTCCAGCATAGAATAATGTATTATTTTCTACTTCAATAATAAAGCTAAGCCCTAAATCTGTTGAAGAAAAAGTACTAATTTTTAAATCTCCTACATTTAGAGTTTGTCCTTGAGCCATAAACTTTATATTATTAAGTAGTTCTTGAGGTAGCTGTGCTTCTCCATTAAAAACCTTGTTATCCTTTATATCATCACTTAGTATATAAGCTGTCTTTGGTGAATTATATTCAAATATCTTTTTATTAAAATGATCACCATGACCATGAGAAGAAAATACATAAAATGCTTTATCTGATTTTACAATACTTTCTATTAAACTATCAAAATCAACATCATGCTCCTTTTTAAAGCTAAAATGCTTAAAATAATCAAACAATATATAACAATAATTTAGCTCTAATATAAAGCAGCTATGATATACATAATAAATTTTTATATTCATATAAATATGCTATCCTTTCATTATAAATAGTTTATATATTATTTATATCCTTTAATTAGAATACTAATCACATATTTTATTGTAATATATTAATCGAACAATGTCGAAATAGGTCGGAAAATAAATGACGATTTTCTATAATTTTACATTATAACTATTGAATTGTAATTAATTATATGATAATATTTAATCATAGAATATTCTTCAAGGTGCTTGGTACCAACCTTGTGAGAATTTAGAGGAATTCTATTTGAATATGCTATGGGGGGTAGGCAAAGGCACTGGTCGGCATAAGTGCCTTTGCTATTTTTTGTAGATTATTTCATCTTTAATTCGAAATATCTTATATCCTCTTCCTTATAGCTTCTACCTATAGCAATTGAAACCTTTCCTGTATTCATATTATAAACAGCTGAATAACAAGTAGATCTCTGAGAAACTTCATCAAGTAGATTCATCATCTCTTCTTCTGACAGCCTTCCATTTTTTTCATTCATAAAAGCTTGTGCTTTAGTATATCGTCTGCAGGATTTTTTTGTGTCCTCACTACTTTCATGCACAATAAAATTTGTACATACCTGCCAAGCTTCTTCATTTGGTATTACAATAATTTCACCATTTACATATTCAATTATTACTGACTTACCTGTTTTATCAGTAATTAAAAAATGCATAGGTGGAGCAGGAGGAAACTGATATTGATGCATAGCCATCTGAGGGATTTGTAAATAATATTAGCTTAGGACTTGAAAAATAATCAAGATTTTTTCCTAAAAGCTTTTCTCCCTTATCATTGAGTGCTGATAATTCATAATATATACTGGGTAATCATGAATTTTTCTAAATGAGCTTAAGCTCTTTATCTCATCTTCTGTAAAATCTCCATCTGTAATTAGCTCTGAAAACATACCTATATCTTTGCTTTTACAAGCATTTAAAGAAAGTACAATAATAAATACTAAAATAAAAATAATAATTTTAGAAAATCTTTTCATCATAAACAAACTCCTTATAATATTTATTTTTAATTAAAGCAAGGAACATTATGACAAATATTATATATAACTTATTATATATAAAAATTAAAAATTTGTAAACATAAATTTTAAAATTATATTTACATTATTCATTAATTAAAATATAATATATATATAAATTGTATCATATTATTTTTTATATACAACACTACAAATATAAAAATAAAACGGAGGATATACCCTATGACTTTAAGATACATTATTTTAGGACTATTATGCTATATGCCAATGACAGGATATGATTTGAAAATCTTTATGGATAAATCAATAAATTTTTTCTGGTCAGCAGAGCTAAGTCAAATATATAGAGAACTTTCAAAACTAGAAAGCCTTAACTACATTAATTCTAAGATTGAACACCAAGAAGGACGACCTGATAAAAAAATATATAGTATAACACAAGAAGGCTACGAAGCATTTATTGAATGGCTCAAGGATTTTCCATCAATATTAAGTAGTCCAAGTAGAAACGAATTTTTAGTTAGAGTTTTCTTTGGTGCTAAGCTTAGTAAAGAAGAGATGATATTACTGTTTGAAAACTACATAAAGGAAATTAATAAGGAATTAAAAACATATGAGTCTATAGATAAAGATTTAAACCAAAGATTTGCATCTAGTGATTTTAAAATGAATAATGATTATCTTTATCAAAACTTAACATTAAAACGTGGTACATCATGGTGTAATGCTGAACTAAATTGGGCTAAGGATTGTATTAATACCATAAAAGAATTTTATATTGATAAAACAAAAACTGAGTGATATTATTTCACTCAGTTTTAATATTTCTATAAATCAAGGTTAAAATATGCTAAATTAACTCCAAAATGCTCTTGATTTTCTATGTATTTAAAACCTTGCTTAGTTAAAACATTAACTGAAGCTTTATTATCATTATAAGCAAGGGCAGCTAGCTTATTCCATTTATAAATCTCTTTTGCATATGCTATTGCAGCCTCAGCAGCCTCTGATGCATATCCATGTCCCCAGTATTTTGGCGAAAGTGCATATAACAGCTCTATCTCTGTAGTATTTGCTATTGGGTAAAACCCGCATTGTCCGATTACCTTATTATCTTCCTTATGAACAACTGCCCAAACACCATAACCATATTTGTCCCAAGCTCTTTCAAATGCATCCATTGTCTTTTTTGCTTGTTCACTTGTGATTTCTTTTCCATTGCCTAACCATTTATTAACTTCTCTTTGTGTTAATAATTCACAATAATCCTCATAATCACCTGGTTGAAATCTCCTTAAAATCAAACGATTAGTAACAACCTCATCTTTGTTAAATTGCATATTTTACCTCCTAGACTTTTTATGTAATTTTTTAATAATCATATGCTAACTTAACTATATCATGTTTTCTTTATATTGTAAATAATAATAGTTCATACAAATGCTACTATTGCATACATTGATATAGGGGTGATTTATTGAAATTTTTCGATGCAAAAAAATTTAACTTTACTAATATAAATGGGATATCCAGAGAGCAGCTAAATCAACATTACACCTTATATACTCGATATGTTGATGCAATGAATAAAGTAAGCATTGAAATGAACAATAATGATTTATATAAAAATTGTAACTCCAATTTTAGCAATCTTAGAAATACACAAATTTCTCTCACCTTTAATCTAGATTCGATTAAACTCCATGAACTATATTTTGAAAATATGACAGGCTTAAATAATAAAATATATGGAAAAATTGAAGTTGTAATAAATAACACATTTGGAAGCTATGAAAATTTTAAGGATAAGTTTAAATGTATAGGTCTCTCCATGAGAGGCTGGGTTGTTTTTTGCTATGATCATTTTTCAAACGATTACTATATCTATGGTCAAGATTCACACAATACTGAGATATCTATGAACACTTATCCATTAATTGTTATGGATGTCTATGAGCATGCCTATATGATAGACTTTGGAATAGATAAATCTAAGTATATTGATACTTTCTTCAATAACCTTGATTTTAAAGTTATAAATGACAGATTTAATGTATAAAATATCTAAGCCTTGTTATATTAAAAACGGAGTCTATGACTCCGTTTAATTTTTTAAATAACCCTACAAATAGCTCTAACAAGACTTGCCTCAGCTGATATTTTTAAAGGCAATGCAATCACTTCAAAACTATTAATCTCTAATAATTCATTAAGATTAGTTAAGTTTTCAAGAATAAATATGTTATTTGATAATAAAGCTTTATGAATATCAAATGGTGGATAATCAGGGGAAGCCATATCCATCCCTATCATTTTAATTTTTCTTGAAATAAAGAAATCACATAGTTTTTTATCTATGATTGGATGGCTTGAAAAATATTCTCCCCTATCATATAATTCATCAAATCCAGTATATATTAAAACTATACTCCCCTCCTCAATCATCTCTTCATAACATGACTTCATCTCAATTATATCCTCACCTCTGACATCTAACAATACACCTTTTCCAACAAAGCTGTCTAGTGGAAACTCAGAGATCATTTTATTATCATTTATTAAATGCATCGGTGCATCTATATGTGTACCTGTATGTAAGCAAGTAGTTAATAAATAAGATGTATAGTAATCCTCATCAAGATTTTTATATTTATTTAAAGAAGATTTAAAATCACCAGGATAAATTGGTGTACTATTATTAAAATCATGTGAAATATCAATTAATTTCATTTGTTTACCTCTTAATTTATTTTATAAATCATATCTATTTGGCCTACTTCTTTATTAGGTATAAATCCAATTCTCTATATTTCGTATATTATGTTTATTTAACATAACACATTTACCTTAATTTGTAAATAATTAAAATTATAGATTTAATTAAATGATAAGCCAACACCAAAATTCCAAATTTGTAGTTATATAGTAGCAAAGCATAGTCCTCTTGC